>CANJNG010000062.1 GCA_947475205.1 Bacteroidota bacterium | reverse complement strand
GGCTAAACTCACCCTACAGTTTACCATTATTGTTTCGCTTATTTTAATTCTGTTTTCGGTTGCAATCTACATTTCTTCATCGGAGTATCGAGCCGAAGAGTTTTATGTGCGACTAAAAGACAAAGCTATAACCTCTGGAAAGCTCTTCGCCAATGTGGATGAAGTGGATTCCAATCTGCTGAAAATTATCGATAGAAATACTGCAAACCCACTCACTCAAGAGGAAATTCTGATAGTGGGTTCCGATAATCGAGTAAAATATCAAAGTTCAAATAAAGATTTCCCCACTGTTCCTTACGATATTGTAAAGTTAGTAAGGGCAAACAAGGAATATAGATTTGCTGTAGGCAACAAAGACGCCTTTGGTATTCTTTTTAAAGGAAAATCGGGAGATTTGGTTGTGCTTGCTTCAAAATATGACCTTTACGGACATCGAAAACTTAACTTTCTTTTCTATTTATTGATCTTTGGAACATCAATTGTAATTGGATTAACAGCCATAGCGGGTGCTTTCTTTTCCCGACAAGCATTATCACCGATCTCAAAAGTTATTGACCAAGTGGAAGATATTACGGAAACCAACCTCTTTTTAAGAGTAAACGAAGGAAATGGTTCAGATGAAATTGCTCAATTGGCTATTCGGTTTAACAAAATGCTAAGCCGCCTTGAAGCTGCCTTTGAACTCCAACGAACTTTCGTCGCCAACTCCTCACACGAACTTAGAACACCACTTACTGCAATTACTGGGCAATTGGAAGTGTCATTAATGAACGACAAAATGGATCCCGAAGCTCGTGAGGTAATTTCTTCTGTTTTAGATGATATCCGCAACCTGAATAGTCTATCAAATGGCTTGCTTGATTTAGCCCAAGCAAGTCAGGATATTTCTGAAATTAGCATAGAGCCGCTTAGAATTGACGAATTACTGGGTCAGGTACAAGCCGATTTGCTAAAAAAGAAAGGATATTCGGTTGAAATTAGTTTCACTGAATTTCCCGAAGACGAACAAATGCTAACCATAAACGGCAATGCTCAACTGCTGAAAGTGGCTTTTACCAATGTTATGGAAAATGGATGCAAATACTCCCCCGACCATAAAGTGAGGGTGGAAGTTTCTTTTGAAAAGAAATTTATAAAATTTGCCATAACAGATAATGGAATTGGAATCCCCATGGACGATTTAGATAAAATGTTTCAGCCATTTTTTAGGTCTGAAAATGCCAAAAAGGTGAAAGGCCACGGAATTGGGCTGCCATTAACTCAAAAAATTGTATTATTGCATAAAGGCAAAATCGCAATATCGTCTGAATTAGGAAAATGGACTCGCGTGAATATTACATTGCCAATAATAATGTAGTCCATCAATAAATACTTTTTAAATGCTAATTCATTTCGCTGATTAACATTTAACAAGGAATTCAATTAGGTAAAGATTTTACCTTCGCACACCTAAAAAAAGAACTGATGAATATGAAAGAATTGGTGGAACGGTTTCCAATCCAGCTTGAAGAAGCCTTGCAGATAGCCCTTTCAGCCAAAATAAAGCCTACTGAAATTGCCATTCAAAACATAGTTATTTCAGGCTTGGGGGGCTCAGGAATTGGCGGAAGCATCATTGCCGATTTGCTTTCCGACACATTGCAAATCCCGGTAATCATCAATAAAAATTATGCTATTCCTGCTTTTGTTGGAAAAAATACATTGTTTATTGCCTCCAGCTATTCGGGTAATACCGAAGAAACCCTTGAGGCCACTCACAAAGCTATTGATGAAGGTGCAGAAGTGGCTTGCATAACTTCGGGAGGTAAGATTTTACAACTGGCTCAGGAAAACAACTACAATTTCATTCAGCTTCCGGCAGGCTATCCTCCCCGAAGTTGCATTGGATATTCGATGGTGCAACTTTTGGCTCTCCTTTCAGGGTACGGTTTTATTAGTAAAGATATTTTAAGTCAGGTAAAAACCTCTGCCGACTTACTTAGAACTAATACTACCAAAATAAAAACCGAAGCCGAAAAGTTGGCCGCTTTTCTTTATAAAAAAACACCCATTATCTATACTGCCGATGGAATGGAAGGCGTAGCGGTAAGATTTCGTCAGCAACTAAACGAAAACTCTAAAATGTTGTGCTGGCATCATATCCTGCCTGAAATGAATCACAACGAACTGGTAGGGTGGGTTTCTAAAAATGACAATCTGGCTTTAGTTTATCTGCGTTCTAAGCAAGAATATTCACGCACTTCTGAACGGTTTGCCTTTCTTGATAAAGCTATCCAAGGTTTTACGCCAAATCGTTTCACCGTGTCATCAATCGGAAACACCGCTCTTGAAGAGATATTTTATCTCATTCATCTCACCGATTTATCCTCAGTGCTTTTAGCCGATAAAAACGAGGTAGACGCAATGGATATTGCCGTAATTGATAGATTGAAATCGCATTTAGCGACGTTTTAGCGAAAAAGTAAAATCTTGTATGAAGATTTGCTTTAGCAGAAAAACGCTAAGCTTTAAGACTTGCGTTTATTTACATAACAAATAATAGCAAAAAAATATTTCAGGATCCTGTCATTTGTAACGGAATTGATATAATTTTGATTTCAATCGCATAGCTGCCTAAGCCGTTTTTAAGAATATTTGCAAATCCGACAATCAACCGTTTGTTGTTTGCTTCGAAAAGCTACTTTCGCACCCCGTTTGAAAAAACCTACACATATAATATAAAGTATCAATAAAATGGCTGCACCAGCTAAATTTAAGGAACAGAAAAAGTTTTCCCCAAAAGAAATATACGCTGCCTTAGAAAAGAATTTCGGATTCAAAAAGTTTAAAGGCGAACAAGAAGTAATCATTCAAAATTTATTGGATGGCAACGACACCTTTGTAATTATGCCCACCGGTGGTGGTAAATCAATGTGCTATCAATTGCCATCCATGATGCTTGAAGGCACAGCAATCATCATTTCTCCGCTTATTGCCCTGATGAAAAATCAGGTGGACAGTATGCGGACTTTTGGAATGGAAGATGGAATTGCTCACTTTTTAAACTCTTCGCTCAACAAGGCAGAGATATTACAAGTGAAGGAAGATATTACAAAAGGCTTAACTAAACTACTCTACGTTGCCCCCGAAAGCCTTACCAAACAAGAGAATGTTGACTTCCTAAAAGGAATACACATTTCATTTGTTGCGATTGACGAAGCCCACTGTATATCGGAATGGGGGCACGATTTCCGGCCCGAATATCGCCGTCTTCGCCCAATCATTGAAGAAATTGGCGTTGTTCCAATCATAGCATTAACCGCTACCGCTACCCCAAAAGTTCAACACGATATTCAAAAGAACTTGGGATTGAGCGACTCTAAAGTGTTCAAAGCTTCATTTAACCGTGCTAACCTTTATTACGAAGTTCGCTCAAAAGGGCCTGATGTGGTAAAAGATATTATTAAATACATCAGAGGCCACCAAGGAAAATCGGGGATAGTGTATTGTCTGAGCCGTAAACGGGTGGAAGAAGTTGCTGAAACTTTGGTAGTGAATGGAATTAAAGCATTGCCCTATCATGCAGGATTGGAAGCCAAAACTCGTGCTTCAAATCAAGATGCATTTTTGATGGAAGATTGCGAAGTAATTGTAGCCACTATTGCTTTTGGAATGGGAATTGACAAACCGGACGTTCGTTTTGTGGTTCACGTTGATATTCCGAAAAGCTTAGAAGGATATTATCAAGAAACTGGCCGGGGAGGTCGTGATGGTGGCGAAGGAAACTGCGTAACGTTTTACAGCTATGAAGATATTCAGAAACTCGAAAAATTTATGAAGGGAAAGCCGGTAGCCGAGCAGGAAATTGGTAAAATGTTGATTCAGGAAACGGTTGCTTATGCCGAAACCTCATCCTGCCGCCGAAAAGTGCTGCTAAACTATTTTGGCGAAACGTATGATGCTGCCGGCTGTGGCGGAATGTGCGACAACTGCCGCTATCCGAAAGAGAAGTTTGAGGGTAAGGAAGCCATGATTTTGGTACTTGACACCATTGTGGCCGTTAAAGAGAAGTTTAAAGACAAGCACATTGCCAACGTAATAATGGGCGTAACGTCCACTGCCGTTAAGCAATACAAACACCAGGAATTAGAGCTATTTGGGGACGGTGCAGATGAAAACGAAAAATACTGGATTGCAGTTATTCGCCAAGCATTGGTAAACGGATTTTTAGGCAAAGACATTGAGAATTACGGTTTGCTCAAGATTACACCTGCCGGCGAGGAGTATTTAAAAAATCCTACCAGCATTATGCTTACTCGCGACCACGATTTCGAAAGTGGAGATGATGATGATGATATGGTTATTGGTGGCGGAGCAAAAGGCGGTGGAGGCGATGAAACACTTTTTAGTTTACTTAAAGACCTTCGGAAAACGATTGCTAAAAACCAAAATCTTCCTCCGTTTGTAATTTTCCAAGACCCTTCTTTGGAAGATATGTCTATCCAATATCCGATTACATTAGAAGAAATAAAGCAATGTGCGGGAGTTGGGGCAGGGAAAGCACAGAAATTCGGAAAACCCTTCATTGAGCTTATTGCTAAATATGTAGAGGAAAATGAAATTCACCGCCCTATGGATATGGTGGTAAAAAGCATCGTAAACAAATCGGGCTTAAAAGTGTACATTATCCAAAGCATCGACCGAAAATTAGATGTTGAAGATATTGCCTTGGCCAAAGGGATGGGAATATTAGAATTGTTGGACGAAATTGAAACTATTGTTTCGTCAGGCACTAAATTGGATTTGAATTATTTCATCAACGAAGTAATAGATGAAGATAAGCAGGATGAAGTGTTTGATTATTTTAATAATGCTGAAACCGATAGTGTTGAAGATGCACTGAAAGAGTTAGGCGAAGATGAATACAATGAAGTGGAAATTCGACTAATGCGTATAAAATTTATGTCGGAACTAGGGAATTAGCCAATCAAACAATATTTATTTTATTTCTAGCGTTAAATCAAAATAAATATACTTTTGCAGAAATCTTAACCAAAATAAAATTTAAAATGAAAAAATTACTTTCAATGTTCCGTTGTTAACCCTAATCCAGTTTATGCTGTTCAAGGATTAACCGCTAATACAGAAGATGTTGTTTGCGGCGACAAAATGGACGATCACAAATCACTTCTTGAACAATCTTATTCTTGTTTGACTTGTATTACCACTTATGCTCTAAACGCTCAAGCTCCTCTAACACAGTCAATGTGTGGTCCAGTTGCTGATATAGACGATTATAAGAAACAGGCTGAAATTGGCACAATTGGTTCTACAACAACTTGTACCAAACAAACTCCTACAATTACTTGCTACGAAGCTAAGTAGTAAACTCTATTTTTATAAGAAAGGCGGCTTTTCAGTCGCCTTTTTTATTGTCTATACTTTTCAATGTTCCATTTGTTGAAAAGTATAGGTATTGTTCTTTTTTGAAATTTAATCTCGATATAGGTTTGCATTAGCATTTATGACACAAATAGATTTTAAAAATACAGAGATTGCCTTCAAGTCGCTCAGCAATGTCGACTTAAAAAAGGCTAAGTTTCTGTTTGGTTTGTTTGGGCAAAAGTGGTTGATGGGCATTGGTAAGCCTTTGCTTAGCTTTTCGCTTACGGTAGGTCTTCCTATAAAGGGAATTATCCGTAGAACAGTGTTTCATCAGTTTTGTGGCGGCGAGTTTATTGAAGATTGCGTTAATAAAATCAATGATTTAGCAAAATTTAATGTTAAAACCATTTTAGACTATTCGGTGGAAGGGAAAAATGATGAATTAGATTTCAGAAACACTGCCCGTGAAATAATTGCCACCATTGTTAAAGCCAAAGGCAATCCTAAAATCCCATTTTGTGTGTTTAAGATTACGGGTTTAGCTCCGTTTGCACTGCTCGAATTAGCCAACGACCAAACAGAATTAACCGATGTGGCTCGAAGCGAATTAAGCATCGTTAGGCATCGGATTGAAAACATCTGCAAAACTGCTCACGATGCCGGAGTACCTATTCTTATTGATGCCGAAGACAGTTGGATTCAAAACACAATTGACCGGATTGCCGAAGAAATGATGGAGCTTTTTAATAAAGAAAAGCATATCGTTTTCAATACTGTTCAGCTATACAGACACGATAGGCTAAAGTATATTGAAGAGCTTCACGAACGTTCTGTTACCAATGGGTTTAAACCCGCTCTGAAAATTGTCCGTGGAGCTTATATGGAAAAAGAACGTGAACGAGCCAGGAAGTTAAATTACCCGTCACCAATTCAGTCCAACAAAGAAGCCTGTGATTCAGATTACAACAAAGCACTTGAGTATTGTATGAATCACTATCCGCATTTTGCAGTTTGTGCGGGAACGCACAATGAAGAAAGTTGTGAATACTTGACCAAATTGATGGAAGAAAAGAATATTTCACCAAACGATGAGTTAATTTGGTTTTCGCAATTGCTGGGTATGAGCGATAATATCAGCTACAATTTGGCGAAAGGCGGATACAATGTGGCCAAATATGTTCCGTATGGCCCCATAAGCGAAGTAATGCCCTATTTGATGCGTAGAGCCGAAGAAAACTCTTCGATGGAAGGACAAACCGGGCGAGAACTGGGTTTGATACAGATAGAAATTGAAAGGCGTAAGCAATTATAAATTAAATGATTCATTTGTGAAACAAAACACAAGTTAACTCAGGTTTGTAACCTGAGTTTTTAGGTATAAAGGTACAAAACACCCCTCGAAATAGACCCCACGATTTATTCACAAGAAATTAACACCGTTGTGTTTATGTAATAGTCCAATCTCGGCAAAGCCCCTTCCGCTTTGAAAAGGGCAAGCTCATTGTCCTAAACATAAACTACTACGGCATTAACCATTATAAAATGATAAATAGCCTTCGGTCTATTTATCATTACAATTGGTATAACAAGAGGGTATTGAGCCTTTACATTTCCTTTTTCTAAAAGCCCTACCAATATCAATTCGAGGATTCCCAAATGGGTTCATGATTTCCAAAATACGATTATAGGATTCCAGAATGCTTCTATGGTTTCCATAGCATCATTCTGAAGCGTAGGAATGCCTCCAGGGTTTCCATAGCATGATTCTGAAGCTTAGAAATGTTTCTTGGGTTTCCATAGTGTGATTCCGAAGCGTAGGAATGCTTCCAGGGTTTCCATAGCATGATTCTGAAGTGTAAGAATGCCTCCAGGGTTTCCATAACATTATTCCGAAGTGTAGGAATGCCTTCATGCAAAAAAGCAGATAAAATATTCATGATGGAGCTCCAATCGTCCCCTCAAAAGAACTTCACATAACACCCGCTTATTCTTAGTATTTTTGTGGCCTTAGTACCATACTGCCTAATTCCTTCGCCAAATGTTTGCTTTCCCAACCCAGATGCTCAAGGTTTTTAAAGATGAGGCTATTCAGCAGCAGTTTGAAAAGGATGGTTATGTGGTATTGCCGTTTTACACCGAAGCGGAAATGGAGGAACTAAACCAACTCTATTACAGGCTTCATCCAAAAAGCGAAACCGGATTTTTCCCCAGCACTTTTTCGCAGGACAAAAACTACCGCACAGAAGCCGACCGTGAAATACGTCGAATATGCGACCGTCCGATGGAACACTATTTGGAAAATATTAAAACAGTTTTGGGAGCATTTATTGCTAAAACCCCCGGCCCAGAAAGCGGAATGTGCGTGCATCAGGATATGTCGTTGGTGGACGAATCTCGGTATACCGGCATCAATATATGGGTGCCGCTTTGCGATTTAACCGTTCAAAATGGAACCCTGTTTGTTTTGCCGGGCAGTCATCGCCAATTTCCAACGTATAGGGGTTCGTCCATTCCCGAGTTTTTCGAAAAAGTGAACGATGCAATGATTGATTACCTGCAACCCGTAATCATTAAAGCAGGCGAAGCCGTTTTCTTCGACCAGAGCATTATTCATTTTTCGCCACCAAATTATACAAACGATATACGGATTGTAACCAACACCTATTTCACACACAAAGAGGCTGAGTTTAGAACCTATTTTTATGATAAGAATAGTGCTTTGCAATCTGTGGAGGAGTTTGAGCAAAACGACAGTTTCATGACCGATTTCGAGCAGTTTGGGGCTAATATTCATGACCGCCCGAAAGTGGGGAAATCTTTAGGCATGGTGGATTATGATTTCCCAAGTATTAATTCCGAGTATTTGGAAAAGCATTTCACCCGAACCCATGCCCGACAGCTTATTGCAGACGCAGTTCCAAAATTGGAAACGGAGGAAACACATTCTCCGAAAGAGAAAAACATTTTTCAACGAATGCTTGATTTGGTTCGCTAATGGCCACTACTATTTTCAAAAACCCCGAACATCAGGCACTGTTTAACAAGCAGGGCTTTATTGTACTTCCTTTTCTTTCCGAAGATGAAGTGCAGGAACTGGATGGGATATTTGACCGGTTTCATCCCGATATTCAGGCAAAGGGATTCTTTTCGGGAAGCTACAGTGCCGATTTTGACTATAAGAAAAAAGCCAGTGATGAAATTGTGCGGGTTTTCAGTCGCCGCTATGCCGAACTCTTTGTGAATTATACCCCGTTTGGTGGTGCTTTTTTGTGCAAAATACCGGGTCAAAATAGCGAACTATCTGCACATCAGGATTGGACAATAGTGGACGAAACACAGGCAGTAGCTCTCAATTGTTGGGTTCCGCTTTGCGACATAACCCCTGAAAACGGCCCATTGATGATTATGCCCGGCAGCCATTCCGACAACCTGAAAGTGGTGCGTTGTCCAACTTTGCCATTTTTCTTTTCCGGGAATGAAAGTTTGGTACTGAACGAACTCGAACCCATGATTGTGAAAGCCGGAACAGCCGTAATTCTTAACCAAAGCGTTATTCACTTTTCGCCAAACAACACTTCAAATCAGGTTCGGAAAGCTATCACAGCTGGCATAAAATCGGCGGGAGCTCAAATGGTTTTTCACTACAAAGTACCCGATACCGATAGCTTGGAGGTGTTTGAACAGGATGACGATTTCCTGATTCGGTTTGATAATTTCTTTTCAGATATTGGCCAACGCCCCAAGCAAGGCAAAAGCATTGGCATTATTCCCTACCAATTGCCAAAGTTTGGTGCCGATGAATTAAAAACGCTTCTCACTCAAATGAAAACCAAAGCAGGATTTGAAATGAGGGATAAAGAGGTTATCGAGGCTCCAGTGATTTCTGAGGCAAAGCCTTCTGTCTTTGAACGGCTTGGTCGGTTTTTCGGGCTGTTGAATTATTCCAAACCCTAATCTGGCACTCATGTAATCAAGAAGAAGGCGACCCCCATTCAGATTTCCACTATTTTAGCCCACATTTTTTTAATGCAAAAACTCAAGTACTGGTTTACTCACGAATTGCCTCCATCACGAATGGAAGAAACCTTTAACGCTATATCGCATGGGTTGGGTGCTTTGCTTTGCGTAATTGGGTTTTTCTTTTTGTTGGGCAAAACCAATATGGTTGACGATGGGCTTTTCACCACAGGACACGTTGTATATATCGCTTCATTTTTCTGCATTTATACAGTTTCAATGTTTTACCATTTGGCAAAAAATCCACATACCAAACGATGGATGCGTATAATGGATCACTGCATGATATTTGTGGGAATTGCCGGAACTTATATGCCATTTTTACTTTCCAATATGCGGCACGATGGCGGATATCCGTATGCAATTAGCTTATCAGGTGTATGCTTAGCTGGGATAGTTTTTAAACTCTTTTTTACTGGAAAATTAAAATTTATTTCATTGCTCATTTACATTGGAATGGGAGCAAGTATTGTGTTTTCCAAACTCTATTCTGTAGAATATATTCGCCCGGAAGGCTTAACATTAATTAGAGTCGGAGGCGTGCTTTATTTATTAGGAACAGTGTTTTACTCCCTAAAGTCGCTTCGATACACACATTTTGTGTGGCATTTGTTTGTGCTAAGCGGAAGTGTTTGCCACTTTTTTGCGGTGTATAACTATGCCGAAATTGCTTCAAATATTAGATAGTATAAAACTATGCATTAGGTCGTTTTTCGGTCACAGAAGCTAAGCCCAAAACTTCCGACACTCTTTCAAACTATATTTGCCCCCAAATTAAGCGAAAACACAATAAATGGTCAATGTAGGACTCGTCGGATACGGATATTGGGGGCCAAATCTTTTACGAAATTTTCTTCAAACAAATGGGGCAACGCTCAAAGCCGTGTCGGATGCCAGACAGGAAAGGCTCGACTTGGTGAAAAAGAACAATCCTGCGGTTTCGGTTTATACCGATGCCAATGATTTAATCAATAGCCCTGAAATAGATGCAGTAGTGATTGCAACGCCTGTTTTCACCCATTTCGATTTAGCACAAAAATCTCTTTTAGCAGGAAAGCATGTGCTACTTGAAAAGCCCATGACATCAAGTGTGGCTGAAGCCGAAAAACTAATTGAATTAGCAGCAAAGAAAGGGCTAACCCTCATGGTTGACCATACATTTCTATATACCGGAGCTGTGCAAAAGATGAAAGATTTGGTAACCAACCAAACCTTAGGCAAACTCCGATATATTGATTCTACCCGTATCAATCTTGGCCTTTTCCAACCCGATATAAATGTACTTTGGGACTTGGCTCCACACGATATTTCAATCCTCAATTACTTGGTGGAAGAAAGGCCAATCAGCCTCAATGCTACCGGAGTTTCGCACACAGGAAACAATATTGAGAACATTGCTTACCTTACTCTTAACTACGCTTCAGGCTTTATTGCTCATTTCAATTGCTCCTGGAGCTCGCCCGTAAAAATCAGAATGATGCTCATAGGCGGCGATGAAAAGATGGTTGTGTTCAACGACCTTGAGCCATCAGAGAAAATCAGGATATACGATACCGGCTATGCCCACAAGACTGATGAAGAACGCAAACGTGTGTTGGTAGATTACCGTATCGGAGATGTTTTTTTGCCCAAAATCCCACATACTGAAGCCCTTTCTGGAATGGCCAGCGATTTTGTTCAAAGCATTACGCAAAATAAAAAACCTGTTTCCGACTCGCAAATTGGAATTGATGTGGTGAAAATACTTGAAGCGGCCGACAAGTCAATTAAGAACAAGGGCAAAGAAGTTATCATTTAAGCATGACAACACTTACTCAAAACAGCGAAAAGCAAAGCCTGAACAATGTTCAGGTGGGAGAAAATGTTCGGATTTTTAACTTCGTAAATGCTTATGGTTGCACAATAGATGACAATTCAAAAGTAGGGGCCTTTGTAGAAATTCAAAAAGGTGCATCAATAGGAAAGAACTGCAAAATATCGAGCCACACCTTCATTTGTGAAGGTGTGCATATCGAAGATAATGTATTTGTTGGGCATGGAGTAATGTTTACAAACGACCTTTTCCCACGGGCAACAAATCCTGATGGAAGTCCCCAAACCGATGCCGATTGGAAAATGATTGAAACCTTTGTGAAGAAAGGTGCATCCATAGGTAGCAATGCCACCATTCTTTGTGGAATAACCATTGGCGAAAATGCCTTGATTGGAGCGGGTTCGGTGGTTACAAAAGATGTTCCGGCAAATTCGATAGTGGCAGGAAACCCTGCACGAGTAATGAAAAAGATTTAATATTAAGATGGATAAAAAAATACCCTGCCTCGACCTTCAAGGCCAACACAAGCAGGTAAAACAAGAGATATTCGAAGCATTTGAACGTGTGTATGAAAAGACTGCTTTTTCGGGCGGCTCTTTCGTAGAAGAGTTTGAAAATGCTTTCGCAAAATACATCGGTTCAAATTATGCTGCCGGAGTAAGCAACGGAACTATTGCTCTTCATTTGGCAATGATAGCTTTGGAAATTGGCCCAGGCGATGAAGTAATCATTCCGGCAAATACATTTATTGCAACGGCTTGGGGAGTTTCTCATGCTGGAGCAACGCCAGTTTTTGTTGATTGCGATGCAGATTCATGGGAGATTGATACTTCCAAAATAGAAGCCGCCATCACACCAAAAACTAAAGCTGTAATCGGCGTTCACCTTTACGGACAGCCATTTGATGTGGATGCAGTTAAAGCAATTTGTGATAAACACAACCTGTTTTTAGTAGAAGATGCTGCCCAGAGTCAAGGTGCCAGATATAAAGGTAAAACTGTCGGCGTTTTTGGTGAAATGGCCTGCTATAGTTTTTATCCTGGCAAGAACTTAGGTGCTTGTGGCGAAGCGGGTGGACTTACCACCAACAATGAAAAATATCTGAAGCACATTCAGTCGCTTCGAAATCACGGAAGCGTAGTTCGCTATTTCCATGACGAAATAGGCTATAATTACCGCATGGGAGGACTTGAAGGAGCTTCCCTAATCGTGAAAATCAAATATCTGGAAGGCTGGAACAATCGCCGCCGCGAAATAGCTTCCAAGTATCAAAAAGGCATTACCAATCCGAAAGTAAAACTACAAAGCAAACCCGAATGGAGTGATGGAATTTATCATCTATTTGTAGTAACCACCGACCAAAAGGATGCTTTTGTAAAACATTTAGCCGACAATAATATTGTAGCGGCATTCCACTATCCTGTTCCGTGTCATTTGCAAAAAGCTTACGCACATTTAGAATATAAGAAAGGAGATTTTCCAAATTCAGAATACTTAGCCGAACATTGTGTTTCGCTGCCGATGTATGCCGAGTTGGGCGATGCGGAAGTGGATTGGGTAATTAAAACGGTAAACTCCTTTTAATTGAAACAAAACGACATTTCATCACTTTTTGAAGAGAAAAGAAAAGTAAACGGTAATCTTATCTCTTTAATACTGCCTTTGTTTAATGAGGAAAAGTCGTTGCCTTTTGTGTTGGATGAAGTATACAGCTATCTATCAACTGACCAATTAAAGTATCGTTTTGAAATTACGTTTATAGATGATTGCTCAAGCGACAACTCCTTCAATGTTGTAAAAGAATTGTCTGTTAAATCTCCCGAAAATGTAAAGGTTTCAGTTGCTCGTTTGGCTAAAAACTCGGGTAGCCATGTAGCTATAACAGCGGGGTTGAATATTGCACGGGGTAATTTCATTATCATAATGGCCAGCGATGGTCAGGATCCGGCATCAGTAATTGGTCAGTTAATCACCGAGTGGGAAAAGGGTTTTGAATTGGTTTTAGCTTCCCGCTTCGATAATTTAGACCACAATAAAATGGCTATGTTTTTCTCAAATATGGCGTGGAAGCTAATGAATTGGAGCACTAACCTGAATATGCCCGATAAAGGCTGCGACCTGTTGGGATTAGATAAAAAAGTGTTGGACGCTTTCAATAGGATGGACGAGCGAAACACTACATTTATTTTCAGAATACTTTCGCTTGGATATAAGCAAAAACAGATTGACTACATTAAAAGAGCACGGGTAGCAGGAAATAGTAGTTGGACTTTTTTTAAGAAACTTTCCATAATTGCCGATGCTATGACAGGCTTTTCGAGCAGACCATTGAAATTGATTACCAATTTCGGTTTGGGAATATTCTTTATTCTAATTCTCCGGTGGGTGTATGTGGTTTTCAAAATTTACATTTTAAAGGAAGAGCCATCGCAGGTAACAATTATACTGAATACTATATTTACTTCATTGGCAGTGCAAGTACTTATTCTTGGTTTTATGGGCGATTATATCTGGAGGATATTAGATGAATCAAGAAAGCGTCCGATATATGAAATAAGCGAAGTGGACGGAGCAATATTTGAATCTGAATAATTAATGAGATTAGCAATAATAGGTGCTGCTGAGCTTGGAAAGCTAATTGCAAGCCATGCAAAGAATGATTCCGGCTATGACATCATTGGCTATTACGATGATTTCAATACTTCGGAAACTTTCAATACTTATCCTGTTCTGGGCAAAAGCGATTCGGTGCTGAATGATTACAAGGCGGGTAAATTCGATGCCCTGATGGTAGGAATTGGTTACAGCCATATGAAAGCTCGGGCCGATATATTTAACCGATTCAAAGGAAGTGTTCCCTTTGCAAACGTGATTCACAGTTCAGCTTATGTTGACCCAACCTGCAAACTCGGTGAGGGGATTTTTATTCTTCCGGGTGTGGTATTAGATTTAGAAGTGGAACTGGCCGACAATGTTCTGCTCAATACCGCTACCAAAATTGCCCATCATTCAAAAATAGGAAAACACAGTTTTATAGCCCCGGGTGTTACTATTGCCGGACTGGTGAATGTGGGTGAAAAGTGCTTTATTGGCGTGGGTGCCATTCTAAAGGATTGTCTCATTATTGCTAACTCTTCCATTATTGGCGGTGGGGCTTTGGTGCTTAAAGACACGGAAGAAAATTCGGTTTCGGTGGGTTCTCCAGCTAAAATTATTAAGTATCAGAATTCATAAATGAAAAAGAACATTTTGGTTACTGCTGTTGGCGGCAGAAGTGTAGGGTCGGGTATTTTGCATGCACTTACCCGAAACACAGCAGCGGTGAATAAAAGATGGAATCTGATTGCTGCTGATGCCGATTCCTTTTCATGGGGATTATACAAGGTTGGACAGAGCACACTTCTTCCTTTTGCCAAAGCAAGCGATTACATCAGAAAAGTGCAAGAAGCTGTTGAAAAGTTTGCTATTGATGCAATTATTCCAGGTTCAGAACCCGAGGCTGAAGTGTTAGCTTTGAATAAATCAGCTTTTCAGATTCCGATTATTACTAATGATCATGGCCTTATGCCATTGATGATGGATAAATTTAAGGCTACTGAAAAGTTAAAGGAACTGGGTTTGCCAACCATTCCCACTTTTACAGTTGAGGATTGGGAAAATGCACTTGCCGCATTTGATTTTCCGATAATAGTAAAACCTACAACCGGAACAGGAGGATCGAAAGGGGTATCGCTTTGTGCAAATGAAGCGGAATTAAAAACAATTCTTGAAAAATTACCTCCGAATTCAGGCTATTGCATTCAACCGCTGATTGGTTCTGATGAAGGGGAATATACCGTGGGAGTGCTTTCCGATAAAAATGGCCGATTGCTCGATAGCATAGTCATGAAACGTAAATTGTTGGGGCTTTCTCTGCTTGATTCAAAGAAGGTGGGCAACACGAACTTTAGTATCTCAACGGGCTATTCCCAGGGCTTCTTCATTAAAGATAAATTCATTCAGGATTTTTGCGAGAAAATGGCTGTAGATATTGGAAGTGTTGGTCCGCTAAACATCCAGTTGCGGATTCATAAAGGCGAAATCTATGTATTCGAAATTCATCCCCGTTTTTCGGGTACTACTACCATGCGGGCCGATGTAGGTTTTAACGAGCCTGATATTTTACTACGTAATCATCTTTTCGACGAAGAGTTTTCGAGAATTGATTACCAGTTCAATGTTGCAGCAATCCGGGCATTCGAGCATGTTATTGTGCCTATTGACCAAATGCTATGACCCGGGCTAACCTGCTAATTACCGGCGGCACTGGACTTCTGGGAAGTGTGTTAACAGATAAATTGGTGAATGAAGGTTTCAGTGTTTCTGCACTGTGCCGTAAAGGACGGGCAGGAACCAATCCCAAAGTAAACTGGATTGAAATTGATTTTCTTCCATTAACCGATTTGAATCCTTACCTCCATGATGTTGATATTTTGGTTCATAATGCTTCTTCATTAAAACTTGGGAACACCGATGAAGACCGGGCGGAAATTCAAGCTATAAATATTGATTTTTCAAGGAACCTATTTGAAGCAGCAGCAAAGGCGGGAGTGAAGCATATACTCTACACTAGCAGCTTAAGTGTGATAGCAAAACCGCTTCCAACTATTATTGCCGAAAAGGCTGAACTTCGCCCCGTATCATTTTATGCTCAATCAAAATACGAAACCGAACGGACGTTGGTGCAAGTAGCTAGTGCATATAACATAACCTATTCTATTTTCAGAATATCAAGCCCGGTGAGTCTTGATTTGGAAAAGATGCACAACACTGTTTTAAAAAAATGGATACTGGCTGCAAAAAAGGGCGAGAGTCTTGCGGTGTTTGGTTCGGGTGGTCGAACGCAGGATTTTGTTTCGGTAGAAGATGTGGCAGATGCTTTTCTGAACAGCATAGCCCGGCCAAATGTTTTGGGAATCTTTAATATTGCATCCGGCAACATGATTTCGATGCTGGATTTAGCTGAGTTAATTGCTAATAGATTTCAAACAACTATTGCCTCATCAGGAATAGATGAACAGGAAAACGACCGTTGGAACATTTCCATAAATAAAGCTAAAAAGGAATTGGACTATTCTCCTAAATATACATCAATATCCTGCATTGAAACCATGATAAATTCGCTATAACCATGAAGATTGCTATTCTAAGCGACATCCATTCAAATAAATATGCTTTAGACGCAGTTATTCATGATTTCGAGCAAGAAGGTGTGGAGCGGATTATTGTGTTGGGTGATATTTTCGGCTATTACCCATGGGCTGTGGAAACGTATCAAGCTTTAAAGCCATATCTTACCGATGCCGTTTGTATTTTAGGAAACCATGATTTGCTGTTGCTTACCGATTCACATCCGCCTCCCACTCCATCGTATTGGGAGGCGGCTCGACAAAATAAACATGACCTTTTGGAAAGGGAAAATGAAGCTCTGACTTGGCTTTCAACTCTTGGTCTTTCTAAAACAATTAGTATCCAAAATGTGCAGGTGAAATTTGTTCACGGGACACCTGGCAATGCCGAATCGGGGCGGTACTTCCCTGATAATACAGAATCTCAAGATTGGTTTCCGGCACAAGGCGAAGTGTTGCTTTTAGGTCACACACATTATCCATTATTTCGAAAAGTAGATGGGGGCGGAATCATTTTCAATCCCGGTTCTGTGGGACAGCCCCGCGACGGAAACCCTATGCCAGCATGGGGACTGTGGGATACCACAGAGCAAAGCTTCAGTTTCAAACGCTCAAATTACGACAACTTGAAAGCCATGCAAGCACTCGAAGCTATGCATTGGGAGCAACGAGCAATTGCTGCATTGAATAAAACTAATACTGGAAAGCTGAATTTTTAGGGATAAGGAGGATTTATCGTACACCATTAATTCCCAACCACAAATCGTTTGGCCACATTGCCATTGGCCGATTGCAGATGCAGAACATAAACTCCCGAGGCTAAGTTGGCAACATTGACTTGGAGTTTTTGCTTTCCTACTTCAATAGTTTTATCTTCGGTGCTGATAACTTCGCCAAGAGTGTTGCATACATTAATTTGAACACCAAATTTTTCGGTTGCTATGAACTCTACGTTTAAACTGTTTCGCGTAGGATTGGGGTATAACGACAATCGGGTAATTGCCGTTTGCTCATATATGGATGTGCATACACTTACTGTAGTAGATTGTGTTGCAGAATTTATGCAACCGTTGGTATCTGTATAAGTATAGACAATGTCCATAGCACCTATGTTGCCCGTTGCGGGGTCAAAATTGTTGCCCGAGATTCCTGCACCCGAAAATGTACCTCCTGTTGGGGTTGGGAGAAGCGTTGCTACATTTTCATTGTTACAATAGTCGGCACTTAAACCACTAAAACTAACCACAGGTAAAGGGTTCTCTGTTATCTGAAAAGCTGCCGAAGTGCTTGAACAGCCTACGGATTTTGTAACAAAAACAGTGTAGGTTCCGGGTATGGTAGTATATAAGGTTGCGGCAGTTGCTCCGTCGATGTTGTCGCCATCGAGTTTCCATTGATAGGCAAATCCTCCGGCAGAAACTGCACTTAGCAAAGCAGAATCGCCGGTGCAAAAGCCTGCACTAGTGGCTTTGCAATCATTATTTCCTCCCATAATAAATGCGGTGGGTGAACATTCGGTAGTAGAGATTTTGTAAATGATTCCATTTGTGCGACCTAATAAATAAAGTTCACCTAAATAATCTTCGCCAAAGCTACCATATTGGTTGGTGAGGAAAGTACCCAGAACTGTGGTGGTGTAACCTCCGCTACCATCGGGGATTGTTCCCCAAATGTTTCCACTGCAAAAATCTGTGAATAAATAATAACCGAATAAATTACCAAATTGTGCCCCACGATACACAAAGCCTCCGGTTATTGAACAACCGTCTATATCAGTGTGAGGATATTCAAAAATGGGGAAAGTGAAGTTGGATTGCGGACTGCATTCGCTTCCTGAGTTATACGCATGGCTGGCTTCGTAGCAACTCCAGCCATAGTTTCGGCCTCCAGGATCGCCTGCAGGCTCTATATCTATTTCTTCGTAAAGATCTTGCCCCACATCGGCAATCCATAAGTCTTTAGAGCATCGGTCGAAGCTATACCGCCATGGATTCCGCATTCCTATGGCCCAAATTTCGTTTAGGGTAGATGCCATTTCGTAAAACGGGTTGCTAGCCGGAATACCGTAGGGGCTACCGCCATCAACATCAATCCGTAACATTTTTGCTAATAGTGAAAGCCTATTTTGTCCATTGCCATCTGGGTCGCCGCCATCGCCGCCATCGCCCATACCAATATAAAGGTATCCATCGGGTCCGAAACGGATTTGGCCGCCGTTGTGATTAGAGTATGGCTGAGCAATTGTTAAGATATTAAATTCGCTGTTGGCCAGTGCAAGGCTTGAGTCAGCGGAGTCGCGGGAGAAACGGGAAACACGAGTGGCTCCGTCGCCGGTTCGGGTATAGTTTACATAGAAGTATCCATTAGTGGCGTAATTTGGATGAAAGGCGAGGCCAAGCAGTCCACGTTCGTTTCCGCTTTGATTGACCAAAGAGGTCACATTAAGAAAGGGGCTTGCATTGATGGTGCCATCGGCATTTAATATTCGGATTAATCCTCGCTGCTGCACAACGAATAATCGGCTATCGCCGCAATGTTCCATTCCAACAGGACTTGAAAACCCAGAGGCAAATGAGGTGGGAACGAGGGTTGGGGTTTGTGCTTCGACAGAATAAAACAAAGATGAAGCCAAGAGGGAGATGAAAAGTTTTTTCATTAAAAAAGCATTGTGCAGATTAGGTTTGTAAAAGTAACAATTTGAGGGATGGTGAGAAAGCAGGAATTGAAAATTAGTGAGGCTTAGGAAATTGCTTAAAATTGTTGGATTTGGCGGTGATGCTGTTGGCTTCTGTGTATCTCAATGCTTGGTGCCTTGTTGTTTACTGCAATTGTTTTTTCCACAAAAAAGCCCGTCCTTTAAAGAACGGGCTTTTTAACAATTAACCAACCTTCTTTTAGTGTCCGGCTTTATATTTCTTAAAGGCTTCGGTGAGGCGGGGTACTATTTCAAATGCATCGCCAACAACACCATAATCAGCAGCCTTAAAGAAAGGAGCTTCGGGGTCTTTGTTTATTACCACAATAGTTTTGCTTTGGTTTACTCCGGCCAAATGCTGAATAGCACCCGATATACCGATAGCGATATATAAGTTCGGACGAATAGCTACTCCGGTTTGTCCAACGTGTTCATGATGTGGCCTCCAACCTATGTCGGCAACCGGACGAGAACAAGCAGTAGCAGCACCTACAACATTCGCTAAGTCTTCTACTATTCCCCAGTTTTCCGGGCCTTTCATTCCACGTCCGGCAGAAACAACCAACTCCGCCTCTGGTAAAGCTATTTTATCTGTTGATGCACGTTTTACTTCCTTAATTACCGTTTTAGCCGATACACCGATATTTAGATTAACTTCCTCAACACTTGCTGCACTTCCGTTAGCTTCGGGCTGAACAGCATTTGGCATCAGGGAAATTACCTTTACCGCCGAAACAATGTTGTAATGTGCCTTTGCTTTTCCTGAGAAAACATTTTTAGTAACGTTGAATCCAATTGCAGTGTTTGGAAGCGTTGTTGCTCCGGCTACCAAACCCGCTTTCAGGCGAGCTGATAAACGAGGAGCTACTGCTTTGCCTAAGCTATCATTTACGGTAACAACTACTGTTGCACCTACACTAGCTGCCACTTCGGCAATGGCAGCAGTGTAAACCTGCGAATCAAAGGAAGCAAGGCTTGCGTTTTTGCCAACAATCACCTTCGATGCACCATACTTTCCAAGTTCGGAAAGGTCGGCCCCGCCGGGATTAAGGTTTAATGCCACAGCTTGTGTTCCAAGTGCAGCAGCCACTTTGCTACCGTAAGTTACGGCTTCGAGTGACGATTTTTTTATTTTGCCGTTTACGGCTTCTGTGAATATTAATACTGACATTTTATAATGTATTAAGCAATATGTATTAGGTAATAAGTAGGTTCGGAAACTTTAAACCTTGAACTTTAAACTTGGAACTAAATTTTAGATAACCTTAGCTTCTTCGTGAAGTAAACGCACCAGTTCGTCCATGTTGTCGGGCGAAATGAGTTTTACGGCAGACTTAGCATCAGGAAGAGAGAAAGAAGTAACTTCGGTTAGGGTATCTACCGCCACGGCAGCAACTACTTTCAAGGGTTTGGTGCGAGCAGCCATAATTCCACGCATATTAGGGATACGGGCTTCTGACATTCCTTTTTGAGCACTAACCACTACCGGGGTAGAACTGCTTACTACTTCCACACCGGCTTCGGTTGGGCGTTCGCAAACAATTCCGCTACCTTCTACTTCTAATTTAGAAGCCTGAGAAATAAACGGAGCATCTAGCAATTCAGCTACCATTCCGGGAACTTCAGCACCATTGTAGTTGATGGTTTCTTTTCCAAAAAGCACTAAATCAAAGCTTTCTGATTTGGCATAAGCAGCAATTTGTGCCGCAACAAAATAACTTTCTTTCGGGTCGGCATCAATACGAACAGCGTCATCACCACCTATTGCTAAAGCCTTACGGATTACAGCATCGTTAGCCGCAGGGCCAACATTTAAAAGGGTAACTGTGCTGCCACCTTTTTCCTGAATTTCCAAAGCACGCACTAAAGCATACCATTCATCATAAGGGTTAACTATCCATTGAACACCGGCTTCGGCAAACTTGGTGTTGCCATCTGTAAAGGCGATTTTCGTAGTGGTATCGGGCACTTGACTGATACAAACGAGTATTTTCATTTAATTAGGAGATATAAAATTTTCGGGTGCAAAAGTAATACGGTATTTTAGAAAATTGTTATGCGTGCATAATATTTTTTGGTGAGGTTTGACAAATTTTCAGAGAGTTTAACAAAACACATTTTTTAGTTAAAACCCATTGAAGGGATAGCTACATGAACCTGCAATATCAGTAGCATCCAAATAAAAAAACGGCGAAGTATTTGCTTCGCCGTTCTCTTTATCTCAGGTTGACTTGGTATGCTAATGCATAATCTCCAATTTGCCATTCCATACCTGCTTGCCATTTTTAGCTTGATAAATGTAGAAACCATTTGTGAGGGCAATTAAATCGAATTTATCGTATGAAGATATCCCCGAAAAGTTTGCCAATTTAGTTTGCTTAAAAACCTGCGAACCATCGGGTTTTGAAATTATGTACGTAATGGGGTCATTGTATTTCTTAGAGAACTGAAAGGTTACAAACCCCGTGGAAGGTGTTGGATAAACCGATAAATTGGATGCAGATTTTTTAAATTGCATTCCTGGGCTTGGTTCTAAAATGGGAATATTCATGCAATTCGTAGTAGTGCAGTTAACAAATTCGGTTATGCCGTTGTCAAAAGTTTCGCCATGAAGAAAAACAGTTAAACAAATATTATTAGTAATTCCGGGTGCAATTGGTAAGGGACACGGATTTGTTGGCATCCATAACACATCTGTACCATAATCTAAGTAGCCCAGTGAGGGATAGCCAGGAAATTGGTTTGCACCCATAGGAGGGGGAATAATAGGTACCTCATTGTTTAAAGTCCATGTGTAATTAATTTCGAGGGGCGTGGAAACCACCGCATTGGTTAGAGCTATATAGGTAGCAAGTGTTGATGAAAGCGGAACAGGTTTTACGGGACTCAGCACTTCATGCGGATAATAGGTAAAGTAGGAAAGAGCCTCTGCTAATCGGCACGGAGTTAGTTCGCAGGGGTCGGCTTCTATAACGCAGTTGTCGCAGCAAACGGTGTGGTCGGGCATTATGGCAATCACACTTATATAAATAAAAGCAGGGTTTTCATCATCTGAAAACGGCACAGGCGGAAACGGCACCAAAGGGTCGCCGTTTGCATCTACAAGCGTAGGGTCGAAGCCCATAGCCGTCAGGCTAAGGGGTTTGATAAATTATATTGTAAGGCGATTTTCTTCCCTTTTTCTGCTGTTTGACGCATGTTTTGTGTGTTGATGCGGCCAATAAATCCAAGAGATTTCCGATACTTTTTTGTCCCTGTTTTACTGCTGCTTTTAATTCCGTTAGTAAGCCCTTAATAGTCTTGAAGGTTTTCAATTCACTAATTTCTTCTATGTATGTGCTGTGGAGTTTGTATTTACAGAATGCCAATAAGTGGGTAGATAATATTATGAGAATAAGGATTCCATAGTTAATGCATTCGAACCGTTCTATTTTCATTTTTTTTACCTTGTCGATGTGGTAAACGGATTTCCATGCTTTAAAGATGATTTCAATCTGCCATCGCAAGCTATAAAACTCACGAACCTGTTTGTCGGGCAATTGTTCTTGTGTTGTATTGGTAATGTGGGCAT
>CANJNG010000061.1 GCA_947475205.1 Bacteroidota bacterium | reverse complement strand
CCAAGTAAATCGGCAATAGTTCTATCATCTAATCCGCTTTGGTTTGCCATAGTTCCAAAAGTGTGTCGGGCTATATGGCTGGTGAGGGTTTGCGTTATTTTAGCCTTTCGCTCAATTTCGTGCAAATGTTTGTTGTACTTATCCACACTAATTTTCGGGAATACAGTTTCAGTGCTGGTAAGCTTCCTCCCTGCAATGTAGGTTTTCAATATATCCACCGCCTGTGGCAATAATGGAATGAAAACGCTTTTACCATATCTTTTGCCTCCCTTCAAAGTTGTTGTTTGTATGTGACTGAAATCGGTGGCAATTTCATCAAGGCGAAGGTTCACTAAGTTACCAAACCTCAAGCCGGTATAACAAACGAACTTAAACCTATCTAAAGCGACTTGTTCGCCTGTAAGGGAGGTTTTATATTCAAATAGTTTTTTTAGATTCCCTTCGTTTAAGTATTTGAGCGTTTTAGAACCGCCCTCGATTTTAAAGTCTACAAATGGGTATTCCCTTATTTGGCCCTTTTTAAAAGCCCTAAGAACGAAAATACGCAGTCTGATTAACTGTTTTGCAACAGTGGATTGCATCATAGTTTTTTTAGACTTCGCATTAACAATTTGCTTTTGCAGATAGTGTTCAAACTCTTCAAGCGTATCTGAATTAATTTCAGTAAGCAATATGTTAGGAGCGAATGCGTGGAAGTGGTCAAACATAGCTTTGTACCCACTTATGGTTTTGCTATCAATACCGAGTTTACCAGTACGCCTGTTCGTTTCCATAGTGTACCATTCAGCAAATGTAAAACCCGATAACTTTTTAGCTCCAAGCCAAGCCTCATTAAACGAGGCTATTGTTAGTGGCTTGTTTTCTCGCTCAAACTGAATAAACAGGCTTTCTATTTCGTTTGTAAGCTCTGTAAGTGTATTATTGAGGTAAATAGAGTTTCCCGCAATTGGCTTAACCCTCCCTTTGTTTATATCAAAGTGTTCGGGTTTTAACCTAACCTTAGTTCCATAGGCCGCCTGTTTGCCATTTATGCGAACCATTAATTGCACTTGCTTAGTTCCGTCCTTATTGGGCTTTCCAGCTCTAAGGGTTAAAGATACAGTTGCCATATTTGTATATTAATTTGTATATGCTTTTGCGGCGAAATATACGAGAAACATTAGCGTAGGTAACTGCAAAACCCCTGTAAAATGGCAAAAAGGCTAAAGAATGTTTGTTTTATTCAACACCTTTAGCCTTTTGTGTAGTCCGTACGGGAATCGAACCCGTGTTACAAGAATGAAAATCTTGCGTCCTAACCCCTAGACGAACGGACCATAGTTCGTTTTTTTTGCGGGTGCAAATGTATAAGTTTTTGTTTCCGAAAACATAAATGAGAAAAATTATTTCTATTCTTATCTGCAACCCTAATTCACACGATCTACCATTGAAATCATTCTATTGATTTCAAATACCTTATATATAAATCCAACAGGAATTAAATTAAAACTCTGCACTCTTCGGGAAGCGAGGAAATGGCACTACATCGCGGATATTGCTCATTCCAGTAACGAAAGTAACCAAACGTTCAAACCCTAAACCAAAACCGGCATGAGGACAGGTGCCGAATTTGCGAATATCTAAATACCACCATAGCTCATGTTCGTCAATGCCCATTTCACGGATTCGGGCTAAAAGTTTATCGTGATCTTCCTCCCGCTGGCTGCCGCCAATTATTTCGCCTATTCCCGGAAACAGTACATCCATTGCCCTTACCGTTTTACCATCTTCATCAGCTTTCATATAAAAAGCTTTGATGTCTTTGGGGTAATTAGTAAGGATTACCGGTTTCTTGAAATGTTGCTCCACCAAATAGCGTTCGTGTTCGCTTTGGAGGTCGGTTCCCCAATCTACTTTAAACTCAAATTTTTTGCCCGATGATTTCAAAATCTCTACGGCTTCGGTATAAGTGAGCCTTTGGAATTGGTTATTCACTACAAAATCTAATCTCGACAGCAATTCTTTATCATAAAGGTCGTTTAGGAATTTGATATCGTCAGCACAGTTTTCCAAGGCATACTTAACCAAATACTGCAGCATTTCCTCAGCCAAATCCATGTTGTCCTCCAGTTCATAAAAAGCCATTTCGGGTTCTATCATCCAAAACTCAGCTAAGTGTCGGGCAGTATTGGAATTCTCGGCACGGAAAGTTGGGCCGAAGGTGTATATCAAGCCTAAGCCCATTGCACCAAGTTCGCCTTCCAACTGTCCGGATACGGTTAACGAAGCCTTTTTCCCAAAGAAATCTTCTTCGTAATTAACGGTTTTGTCTTCGTTTAGCGGCGGATTCTTATCGTCAAGCACCGAAACGCGAAACATTTGTCCGGCACCTTCAGCATCGCTGCCTGTAATGATGGGGGAATGCCAATAGAAAAAGCCTTTATCGTTGAAAAATTTATGAATGGCAAAGGCCAAGTTATGACGGATACGGAAAACTGCACCAAAGGTGTTTGTGCGTGGGCGGAGGTGGGCTATTTCCCGCAGAAATTCCATGCTGTGGCCTTTCTTCTGTAGGGGATAAGTTTCGGCATCGGCCTCACCAATTACTTCTATTGTTTTGGCCTGGATTTCTACTGATTGCCCCTGCCCCTGTGAGGCAACTAGCGTTCCCACCACACCAATACAAGCACCGGTGGTTACGGCTTTAATGGCTTCTTCGTCAAAATTGGAAAGGTCGGCCACTACCTGAATATTATTGATAGTGGAGCCATCATTCAAGTGAATAAATGCTACATTTTTATTGCCACGGCGGGTTCTTACCCAACCTTTTGCGGTTACTTCGCTGCCGGGTGTTGCTTCGGTTAATAGTTTCTTTACGCTGATGTGTTTGAGTGCCACGATTCGATTATTTTATGTTCTGCAAAATAACACATTATAGGGTTTGGGTGGAAGAACAAAGCAATAAACAGTAGTTTGGTGGTTGCTTTTAGGCAATCCTACAAAATCTGCATCTCAGTTCGGCGGTTATTTGCCCGGCCTTGTTCGGTGTCGTTAGTATCGATTGGTTTTTCATCACCATAACCTTTCGGACTAAGGCGATTTGCGGCAATGCCTTTCTTTATCAGAAACTCAATAACTGCTTTCGCTCGATTTTCGCTGAGGGTTTTGTTGTTGGCTTTATTCCCGGCATTGTCGGTATGGCCACTGATTTCCACCTTCAAGGAAGGGTTTTTGCTCAGAATTTCGTTCAGCTTCTCCAATTCGGAATTCGATTCGGGTTTTAGCTCAAACTTATTGGTATCGAAAAATATATTTCGCAAAACAATTTTCTCTCCTGCCTTTATTGGACTCATTTCCACGTTTTTCAAAACCGGTTTGGCTGCCGAAGTGCTACCTTTCAATTCAAATGTTTCGGAATAGAAAAGGTAGCCATCCTTCGAAACGTTCAATCCATAATTACGATTGATGGGTAAGCCTACCAAAAACTCGCCATTACCGGGCGTGGAGGCCGACCTTGCTTTTATTTCACCTGTTGCTAAATCCACCAATTCAAAAGTGGCTTCCAAAGGCAACTTAGTTTCTTTGTCTGTAATTTTCCCTTTGAAATAGGTTACGGTTTGAGGTCGTGCTTCGGGATACAGAGCAAATGAGTATATATCTAAGGCTCCGAAACCGCCCTTTTTATCGGTTGAAATGAAAGCGGTATCGCCATTGGCATTCACGATTAGGCTTTGCTCATCGTTTTCGGTATTGATCGGATAACCAATATTTACGGGGCTTCCCCAAGTGCCATCGGGTTTCTTTCTGCAATAAAACAAATCCTGCTTTCCCATTCCGGGAAGGCCATCCGAAGAAAAATAAAACGTTTGGTCGTCGGGGTGAATGAACGGAGATTGCTCATCGCCAGAAGTATTTACCTGCTCCAAATTTTTAGGCTCACCCCATCCGGTTTTGTTATCAAATACAGAATACCAAATGTCCATTCGGCCTTTTCCTCCGGCACGGTTACTGGCGAAATACAAGGTTTTTCCATCTACCGAAAATCCCGGCTGACTTTCCCATTTGGCAGAATTGAGGGGTGCACCGGGGTTTTTAGGCTCCGACCATCCATTTTTGTTTTTGCGGGAAATATGAATATCGCAACTGCCCTCACCTCCAACTCTATTGCAAGCCGTGAAGAATATCCATTGTCCATCGGGCGATATGCACTGTGCCCCTTCGTTTCCATCAGTATTTAGCGGTGGGCCAACATTCATGGCAAGTCCCCAACCACTGCCCTGTTTCTGCGAAGCATAAAAATCTTCCTGATGATGCCCACGATTATCGCGGGTGTTTCGGGTAAATATTAGGGTTTTTCCGTCAGTGGTAATGGATGGAAAATATTCGAAATGAATGGTATTTACATTCTCGCCCAAATTAATCGGATTGTAGGGTACAGGATGCTTAATGGTTTCTTCCCCAAAGATTGCTTTGCTCAGCATCACCTCTGCTTTGGCCTTTTGGTCAGGCATCATTTTAGGGAGGGTGATGAACTTTTCTAAGTTGAGGCGTGCTTTGCCGTATTTTGATTGGGCTAACTGACAAATGGCCGCTCTTAAATAGGCTTTTGGGTAGAAATTGGCATCCTGACTAATGAGTTTCTCAAAATTCATTTCGGCTTCTTCATACCGTCCTAAATCGGTGAGAATGTCGGCTAAGGTTACCCTTGCTTCCAGGAATTTTTCATCTTCCTCCAAAGCTTTTCGGAATTGTTCGCAGGCTTCGGCATCTAAACGGCGGTTATAGCTCACTAAGGCATCTTCATATAAGCCTAATGCTTTTTTATTTTTGGAAGAAAGTTTCGGCTTTTGTCCGTATCCCACCTGAAAGGCCAATGAGGTGAGGCAGAAACTTAGGAATATTAGTTTGATTGAATGCATTGCTGGTGTGAAATGAATTTGGCAAATACCTTGCCTGCAAAGGAAATGAATATATGGGTAGGGGTTCTGTTTGGAATGAGCCAAATTTCCCTTTCAACAAAAATACTAATCCAAGGCACGGTAATACTGATGATTTTAAACCTATTCTTATAAATTTTACAAGCTATTCTATATCCATTTTATTCTATTAGAATAAATAATTATTAAAATTTACTTTCAAATTTAGTAAGAGTAAATTATTTTTGTTTCATACAACTATTTTTATATTTTATATGAAATAGTTTTAATTAAATTTTAGCTCCATTTTATTTCATCATAGTAGCATTCTGTTATTTCTGAATATGAATTTTAAATTAGAAATTAATTTAAAAGTAATAATAAGTGTATTAGTTATATTAGAAATACTATAAAAACATTTGGAAATACTATAACCTATATCCAATTATTAATCATAAATATCAATAAATATATAATGTATATTAACTTAGTTATCATATTACATATTATATTAATAAAATGATTGATATTGGGCATTTTTATCAAAAAATAGCTAATTTTGCCTTTCCTAACCACTCCAAACACTTTACGGATGCTTCGCAAATACATCATGAGCGACGGAAAGCTCTTAGAAAAGGCTAACCAAATTTTGATGGCGGCAAACCGCGATGCTGCCCAGCTTTTAAATTATGATATAGACCAAACGGCCATAGATTCCATAAGCCAACAATTCGATGACTTTTCGGACTTGCCCGCCGATATTGAACTTAGCTCCATGATGAACGAAGCCACTTTAGCCAAAAATAACAAACGCAAAGAGGCTGCCGATTATATAATGACCGAGATAATGATGCGGGTATCGTTGGTTTTCGAGCACGACAGCAGGAAATATAAGCGATTCCGAATAAACACCATTTATAACGAAACCGATGGCGATTTTTACCTGCTTTTGAAACGTGTAAAACGTCAGGCCGGCATGTGGCTACCCCAATTATCGGCCCGGGGTCTCAACATTACGCATATTAATGCCCTCGGCACATTCATCACCGATTTTGAGGCTTTGTGGGAAATGCAAGACCAAGCTATTGGCGACCGCAAACATGCAGTGGAAACCCGCATAGAAGCCGGAAATGCCCTCTATGCATCGCTAAACGAACTGGCCAACATAGGCAAACAAATTTGGGGCAGAAATAACGAAAGCAAATACAACGACTATGTAATTTATCCCCTTCAAAAGAAGAAAGTAAAGAGTAAAAAGTAAAGAGTAGTGAGTAGTGAGAGGCTGACGCCGGATGGCTCTCTCTACTCAATACTCACTACTCATTACCCTCTACTCATTACCCTCTACTCATTACTCATTACTCTTCAGCTTTTCCCACAATTCCATAACGGGCAGCCCCATCACGTTAAAGTAACTTCCTTCTATTTTTTCGATGGCGATATACCCCATCCACTCTTGTGCACCGTAGGCTCCGGCTTTGTCGAAAGGTTTGTAATTGCTAACGTAATAGTCTATTTCTTCATCGGAAAGTTCTTTGAAATAAACATTGGTGAGTACGCAGAATTTCTCCAGCACATCGGCCTGTCGAAGGCAAACCCCGGTATATACTTCGTGCTTTTTGCCCGACAGTTTCCTTAGCATTGCTTTGGCTTCGGCTGCATCGGCAGGTTTATTCAGCACCTCATTGTCAATCCAGACAATGGTGTCGGCGGTAATTAAAATACTATTTCCTAATTCTTCTTTTGAGAATGCAATGGACTTTTGTTCGCAGAGATAGAGCGGAATTTCGGATGCTTTTAGAAGTGGAGGAAAGCTTTCGTCGGTAGGTTTAGTTTTAACGGTGAAGGTTAAGCCTAAGCCTTCGAGCAGTTGACTACGGCGGGGCGAACCCGAGCCAAGAATAATGTTGTGGTTTAAGAACACGGCAGTTTATTGGGAACGCAAATAAAGGTTAATTGGGGGAATGGAATATAATATAACACCAACAATCTACTCCCGAACCAAACAGGCATCTATTATCCTTTTAAGAACTTCTAGGTTAATATCTGCCAATTTGTTTATGCAATAGATACCCCTCTTCATTATTTAAAACCATAGCACTAATCCTTCCATTACGGCAGGAATTCTACCTTCCTTTTTGCAGGAAGTAGCAGCAACAACAAAGCTAATGAGTAGATAAGAACAGCATTATTCATTGCGTAAAAGTATGATAATCTCTTTTATTCAAACAAATACTATTTATAGCGGGTGCACTACAAATTTCCGTTTGAGCGAAAGTTCAAAAATTTAAATTTCGTAAATACATTCTTAATGCTATTTTTGCCATTAGAAACAAATCAATATTTTAAATATGAAAAAAAATCTACTTATCTTTTCATCAATCATTGCTTCGGCATTAAGTATAACGGCTCAAACCCGTTACTTAGATGAAGTATTCACCACTGTTAATGTTACAAAAAATGTGGTTTACAGCACCAATAAAATTTATTGGCCTTCGGTTCCCACCGGACAATACATTCCAAAAGGAGACCTTAAATTGGATTTATACCAACCGGCAGGCGATACTTTAGGGAAACGCCCCTTAGTTATAATCTTGCATTCCGGAAGCTTTTTACCTCAGCCTACAAATGGCAGCGTAACCGGTAGCAGAAATGATAGCGTAATTGTAGAAACGGCTAAACGCTTTGCTCGTCGTGGATTTGTTGCCGCCGCTATATCGTATCGTGTGGGTTGGAATCCATTTGGGGGTGATGATGAGCGTACAGCTACCTTGCTAAAAGCTGTTTACAGAGGATTGCAAGACAGTAAAAATGCGGTTCGCTTCTTCAAAAAAGATGCATCTACAGACAGGACGTATAAAATTGACCCTTGCCGAATTGCTGTAATGGGTTACGGATCGGGTGGGTATTTAGCCTTAGCTTATGGCACTTTAGACAAATATGCAGAGATTACTTTACCCAAATTTTTAGATGGTGCAACTGCTGAACCCTATGTTAATACTGCCGAAATGGGTGACTTTAACGGATTGGGAGGCGACACAGCTTATGTAATGCCCAATTGGCCTGAATATGATAACGATGTTTCAATGATTATCAATGCAGGAGGTGCTTTGGGCGATTCTACTTGGCTCGAAGCTGGTGATGTTCCTATGGTGTGTTTCCACGTTCCCGGCGACCCTTATGCTCCTTTTACATTTGGAACTGTAATTGTGCCTACTACAGGTGGTACTGTGGTAGATGTTAGTGGAAGCCATGATATTATTCGTCGTTGCAATAATCCTGCTTTTGGAAACAATAACGTGGCTTTTCAATCACCGGCATTTACTGATATATACACACAGCGTGCAAATTTGCATAATGATGGTTACGAAGGTCTGAATGCATTTTATACAGCATACGCAGCTCAAGCCAGCCCATGGGATTGGTGGGATGATGCTACTGCCAGACAAATGTGGTCGTCACCAACTGTAAACTCGGCATTAGTTGATAATCCCGATATGTCAAAAGCAAAAGCAACGGCTTACATTGATACTATTTTTGGTTACGCCATACCACGTTTAGTGCGGGCAAATAACTTAATTACTAATTGCACAACCTCAATCAATGAGGTTGTAAAAACTGAATCTACCATTTTCCCTAACCCGGCAAACGATAAAGTTTCGGCTAAAGCAGTTTCAAAAAATGCTATTATCAACGAAATAACTATCATTGACTCCAAAGGCGTTTTGGTAAAGAAAATCACTTCCATAAATGCTGTTGATTATAGCGTAAACATTAGTGATTTGGCAATCGGTTTGTATGCCATGCATATCAAAACCAATAAAGGCAATTCTATTCAAAAGCTAATAGTTGAGTAAATCTTAATAGTTTCTATTTTTGAAAGTCCTGTTTCTTAATTGAAACAGGACTTTTTTATGTCTGCTTTTAGAAAATGGAGTTACGCCTAAACATATAACTTTAACCTCAACTCAGGTAAATTGGCAAAACCACCTAATTTTACCTCTTTGTATCCATGATAGATTTCACAGCCCGCATACAGTCCAAAATTATAAGTCGAACCAACCTTAGCAAACTGCTGCACCAATGGCAATTTAAGAATCAAACCATTGTTTTTACAAATGGCTGCTTTGATATTTTGCATCAAGGCCATGTTGAATATTTGGCTAAAGCAGGATCCTTAGGGCAACAGTTAATTGTAGGTGTAAATGCCGATGAATCGGTGAAAAGATTGAAAGGACCATCTCGACCAATTAATAGCGAATACAGCCGAGCTATTGTTTTGGCTTCGTTAGAGTTTGTGTCGGCAGTTGTGGTGTTTGAGGAAGACACTCCACTCGAATTAGTTAAAGAAGTCAGACCCGACTTTATTGTAAAAGGTGGCGATTACACTCCCGAAACTGTGGTAGGTAAAGAATATGCCAAGGAGGTAGTTATTATTCCACTATTAGATGGGTTTTCAACTACCAAGACTATACAATCCATAGCGAATCATTAAGCTTTCGAAGCTGCCCAATTCCAAATATCCCAAGTAGTGTCGCCCCAATGGTGATAGATGTGGGCAAACTCTGGAGCAAAGAAGTTTTCTCCATCCAAAGTAAGCATTTGCTTATCGGCACTAAGAGCAAGGTTTTGGTTAAAATGGTCGGCCAAGCAGTTCCAAGTTGGATTTAAAACGGGTTGATTCTGCAATCCGAATTTCCAAACTGTAGCAATTAATGTTCCCTGATCGCGGGTTTTCCATTTTGGGTCTTGAAATATTTGAAGAGTATACTGATGCCAGGTTTCTAAGAAGTTGTATGAATCATCATCAAACAAAAAAACGCCACCATTCCAATGCTGCCAATCCTTTTCGGCAACGGTAACTTTAAATTTCTGTGAGATATATTGGGTTAAGTGATCGCAGCGGTCAAGCCAAATACTGAGACCATCAGGCGGTTCAATTTGGTCTTTAAAGGCATTGTAGCGTAAGCCCGCTTGTTTGGCAGCTTTTCGCATACTAACATGATAGATCACTGCCGTTCCATCTTTGTAAAACCATATTTTTTTCTGTTTATCAAAGTAGAAGTCGGGGTTTAAGTCAAATCTTTTCAGGGCTGAAAAATAACGAAGAGCTGTGAAAGCTGCTTTAATCTTGTTTTGTTTCAATTGAAAAAACACAGTTTCCAATTGCTTTCGAAGTTGGCGTAATCGAGTGTTAGTAGTATTAAAGAGCGGGTCGGCTTCAGCTAATATTACATTTATTCGGCGACGGTATTCTTCCCGAGTTTTAAGACAATCACAGTTTACAGCATAAGGGCTAAATTGCTTTACCCGGCAGTGGTCGGCAGCAAAACGAATAGGACTGATGTATTCCTGAAAAACAGCATCAACATTATCACCAATGGCTAAAATGTCGGTATCTAAATACATATAAACGTTCCCTTTTGGTAAAATGCGATGAAGGGATGTTTTGAGCCAAATTGCTGCCTGATGATCATTGAATGACTTGGGGGTTTCAACAGAAACTACATCGGAATGATTTATCTGTTCGGTATTGCGGCTAAGGTTGGTTACAACAACTACCCGATTCTTGGTTCTTCTTGTAAGAAATCCAATAGAAAAGTTGAGCGTATCAATATGCTCCTTTCCTCCACAAACGGCAAAAACGTAAACGTTGGGCAATTAATTGATAATTGATAATTGATAGTTGACAATTGAAATGCCGCAATAAAGAGTATTAATTAGGGTTTTCATTCTAATCTGACAATTTCTAATTAATTCCAGCTTTCCCACCAGTTTTCGAGTACAAACAGTTTCCATAATTTCCAGTGGTCTTTGGTTGTGAAAAGTTTTTCCAAATATGAGGCATTAATTACTCCCTCTGTAATCAGGCGGCCATTTTTAAGTTTCTTTTCATAAAGGGCAAAGTTCATATAAAAAACATCGGGACCAACAAAACCCTGCTTTGGACGGTTATAAATGGCTTCAGGCACTTTCCCCGCCAGTAAATTTCGGATTATGGTCTTTTGTTTTGTGGGATCGAAGTAGGATTCCTCGGAGGCAGAGAACATAAACTCCACCAATTCGTGATCGAGAAAAGGAACCCGCACTTCCAGTGAATGGGCCATTGAAGCCCTGTCCACTTTATTCAGGATTAACTCATACATGAAAGTATTGATATCGAGATACTGAATTTGTTTAAGCGTAGTTGATTTCGGAAGTTCAAATTTATCGAAATGAGCGAAAGGGTCATTAGGGATAGCCGTTTTCCAGTCCTTACCCAATGCTTGTTCCAATTCATTTTTATCGAAAAGTCCCATACTCATTGCCTGAATATAGTGTTGTTTAATGGCTTGGAACGATGTGCCAAACAGTTTTGATTTCCATTCTGTCCATTTATTGGCAAACCAAAATCGCGAAGGTTGTTGCCACCAATATCCACCAAAGCATTCATCTGCCCCTTCACCGCCCAATACGGCTTTCACTGTTTTGGCAGCCAGTCCGCTTACAGAATAGGTAGGTAAAATGGAGATATCGGCTATGGGATCATCGTAATGGTGCATCAATGTGGAAACATCTTCTAAGGAAGTCTCCTTCAAAATCAAACTATGAAGTTCAGCCCCCAATGCATCGGCAGCCAATTGGGCATATTTGTGTTCACTTTCGTTCCAATTTTCAAATCCTATGGCAAAAGCCTGTGGCCTGTCCACTTCGTTTTTCATCAGTGAAACGAGGGCAGTAGAATCCATTCCACCAGAAAGAAAAGTCCCAATTGGCACATCGCTGCGTAAATGTTCAGACACCGAAGTCTGGAGTTTGTGGGCAACAATCTTGTTTAAGTTTTGGATAGGATTGGCTGCCACATTCAAATGCCAATAGGTAGAAATATCGTAATGGAGTGTATTGGTATTTAATTCTAAAATAGAGGCTGGCGGAAGTTTGAAAATATTCTGCCACATCGTGTGGGGGGTAGGTACGTAGCGGTTTGCCAGAAATTCGGCTACGGATTGCTTTCGGATATTCCGTTGCGTTTCGGGAACTTCCAAAATGGCCTTTATTTCACTTCCATAAGAAAACGAATTTTCAAAGTTTCCATAAAAAAGGGGTTTAATCCCAAACCTATCACGCACCAAAAGAAGTTTATTCTGTGCGACATCGTACAGCGAAAAAGCAAACATTCCTTTAAGATGTTTGGGCATTTCTAAACCCCAAATTGTATAGCCATGAATCAACACTTCGGTATCAGTCAGGGTTTGGAAGCTGCATCCGGCCTGAGTAAGTTCTTTCCGTAGTTCCACAAAATTGTAAATCTCCCCGTTTAAACTTACCACAATGTTACCGTCAACCGACACCATGGGCTGATGTCCTGCCGCACTTAAATCAATAAAGGAAAGACGGCGATGGACAATCCCAGTATGCTTATCGGGCGAAATAAATATCCCGCTATCATCAGGCCCGCGATGCACCAATACATCGGCCATACGGTTAAGTACCGTTTCCGAAACCGGCTTAGCTTTACTTACATATCCCGCAATTCCACACATACGCTATTCTTAACTAAACCGGCGTTTAATATATTCCTTGGCCGACGTGTTTTCTTTGATGAGGTTGATACCAACAAGCCGAAAAAGTATATAAATACTGTAATTAACCGATGCACTTATAACCGGAATAACTCCATTTCGCCATGCCCGATGAAGATAGCTTCGGGAGTATGATTTAAGGGGATTCTTAACCATATCGGGCACTAAAAACAGGAAGTGGAGTGGCAAGATAAGCAGCCAAAACGGATTGGTGAAAACCAACAACAGCATGGTAAAGAGCGGAAATCCTACCTGATAAAACTTATCGGTGAAGTGCCGCAGCGGATGAATGGCGAATGTGGACTGTTTGTACTCATCAAATAAAGCAGTTATTCCTATGAGTACAAAAAATACATATCCTACCAAAATGAAAAGAATCAATGGTTTTTGAATGCCCAATACAAGCAGCAATACAGCAAAAAGAACCATTTCTAAAAGCATTAACAGTAAGATTAAATTGTTCGTGTTGCTTACTCCTAATTTCTGTGGGAGGGTGCATATTCCGGCACGCTTGTCGTTGAATACATCATCGATATGATGGATAGTTATGTTGCGAAAGCCTATAAAGAAAACGGCAGCAGCAAGGAGCCAAATTGCCCAACCAATTGTTTGATTTGAAAACAAACTATAGGTATGGTAGGCAAGCAAAAGTGGCACTACATAAGCATAGAGCGAATCTATTATGCTCGAAATCCAATACACGTTTTTGAGGCGGGGGAAGGGTAATGAGTACAGCAGAAAAAGCAGGATTTCGGCTTTAATCAATATTTTGGAAACCGCATCAGCAGGAAGCCAAAGCCAAGGCGAAAAAGTAAATACCAAGGTTACGGCAAATAACCCGAACTGTAAATGCCAAGGCAGGAAAGCTAATTTGTTGAGTTTCCCGGCTCGGGCATCAGCCGCTTTATCAAAAAATTCATTGATAAAATAACCTAAAGATGCAAAGCCAAAGGTGGTGAGCAGTGATAACACCAAAAGGGTAACGGCTTCGCCAGAAAATTGAATACTGAAAACGTGCATCCATAGATACAAACACCCGAATATGAATGGAACAAAACTCAACCGCCAATCCTTTGAACGGGTTACGGCAGAGAGTTTATGTAGGTAAGTGCTAAATACTGATTCGGACATTCGGGATTTTGGATTAGGAAGGTCTCGTATTATCCTACTTGGTTTACCGAAAGTGGGAATTTATAGGTACAGTCGTTCTGCTAAAGTATAAAAGTTTAAGGACTTCCAACTGTTGAGTTTAGCACAGTAGCCCAAATTGGGCAATATCTTTTGAGATACGCTTTTATTTTTTCTTTTGAGGCAGACCAACCTTTGCTAATATCTCGTTGGCTTTGGCTAACTTCTCAGGAAATAAGGTTTTTCCTCTAAACTGTTCTAACTTCTTGTCAAAAACAATGATTGGTATTTTAGAGTTATTCAATTGTTCTACTGTCATAATATGCAAATATACTATTTTTTTGTAATTAAGAATGCTTCATAATCTTCACCAACTACAAACTCGTCCCAAGTCCCATTATCTGAAAGTCCATAAACAATGAAATCCTCTTTTATTTCGGCTAAATTATTGGTAATTCCCATTCTATATAATCTAGTCCTAATGCTTGTGCTCCCTGTTGCAACGATATATGCGTTCGGGTGTTTATCCAGAAATGCATAAACTGTTGAAGCTACTGTAGCCAATACTTTCAAGCTATCGCCATTGTTTGTTACAGACAAATCGTTTATAGTATTTGTAACCTTGTCATAATCGCCAAATGCTAAATTATAAACTCCTTTTGTTGCTGTTTCTGTGTATTCGACCATTTTGAGAATTCTGCCTTTTGGGACTTCACTTATAAACTCGTAGATAACAAAATGCTCTTCTGTTTTATATAAATACTTGGGTTTATTCATTTTACTCTATAAACTACTACACAAGAAACCTGAAGCCACACTTCTTACATATAGGCTTTATCTCGCCCATTTTTCACATATTCCTTTTCGGTTTTATGTTTCACAATATTCATAATCCACTTTTTGAAGGGGGCAACATTCTTCATTTTGGGATTTTTGCCATGCTTACGAAACCTGTCGAAGAAAGCCTTACTGGATAGCACCGCAAAGGCAGCACAAGTATTATGGTCGAGGTGGTCGCTTTGGTTATCGAGGCTCACTGCTGTTGCTCCGTTCTTTTTCAACCCTTCATATGCCACTTCCGAATTTCGGTAATTCACCTCCCTGTCGCCTTTGCAGTAGCACAGTTGCACAGGGGCTGTCGGTTTCCATTGCGTAAGGTTATTTTCTTCCAACCTTACTTTAAAAGGAAACTTGGGATTATTCAAATACTCATTGATATAACTCTCTTTCACAATATCTTTGGGAATGGGAGGCATAATTTTGTCTAAATCGGCGTAGGTTTTCGTGCGAACAGTGCCAAAGAAACCGGGCAGCAGTGTATCATAAGGCGAACGGAAAATGGAATAAATATTATCGGTATCCACAATGCGGTATGCCCGTTGATAGGAAGTAAGCAAATAAGGCAGGTAAAATGGACGTGGATATACCTGAAACATATACTTCGATTGTTCGCCCGTCATATCATAAGCTCCCGACATCGGTGAGGAAGCCGTAACCTTAAATCGGGAGTCGTTCAAAGCTTCAATATATTTATGTGCAGCCATAGAAGCGTGGCCCCCTTGCGAATACCCGGTGAGGAAAAGTTGTCCACTAGTTTCCACATTCAATTGCTTTTTCAATTCTTCCACCGCATACAGCATATAAATAAAAGCCATTCCTTCGCTCCAAGCGTGTTGGTATAAGTGCTCGCCGTCCCCTTTTCCTATTCCGTAATAATCGGGGTAAAGCGACAAATAACCATCGGTGGCTGTTCCGAGGCATATCCCCTGCTGAGCGTCATTGTCCGATATTTCGCGTCCTTTCCTAATCTCAGTGCCGTGGCCAAACATCAGTGTAGCCACTTTTTTGCCATTTGATTTCGGAATAAAAACTATTCCTGAGCAGTTTATCCAAGTGGTGCTATCTATCCATGGAGCTTTGTATATGATTTCATAAATGTCAACATCATACTTCACCGGCAAAGCAATCTTGGGAATGTGCTTTTGTTTCCAAAGAGCTGATATAGATTTTTTGGTATGAGCTTTTATTAAGGTGGAGCTTACCAGATAATTACTTGGCTCATTTTTGTAGGCGAAACTTTGAAAACTAAAAAGAACGATGGAAAGCAGTAAAAATCTAAGCTTCATAATTAGGTGTTATAATAAAATGAGGGGTTTTTAATTGCCCAAAAATAGAGCAATTTGGGGAGAGCTTATCAGAATTTTAATAAATACAGACTAGTTAAAACCCGAAGTAATAATTTCTTCGAATTAAACATCGGGCGGCAGCTGAATCCCGAAGGGATGATCCGCATTGTAACAACGGACTTCAATCCGTTGCTCCTAAATATCGAACCGATAGATAATACCAACCCCTACGCCAGCCCAAAAGTAATGAGAGGATACTTTTGAATCATAAACAGCACCGTTGTTTAGTTTTATTGGACCGTTACTTGGTGCATTGGGCTGAGTCCAATCGGTTGGGCGGCCATCATGTCCTCGCATATTGTTTACGCCATATGCAGCCCTAATGCTTCCTTCCAAAATTAAATCATCAGTGAGGTGCATATCAAAGCCCAGCCCTAAAATTGGAGCATAATAGGCCGTGTTCCACATAGATGATGTGTTTTTTTGAGCCACCGTAAACTGTGTGTTTGCACTGGTAGATTTATAGCTTGCACTTAAAATCATCCCATAAAGAAAACCCGCTTCAAAATAAGCTCCGCCTTCGGTGGTGTATTTAAAATATAATGGAATATCTATACAGGAAAAATGAATGCTACTTTCATACGTTACATTCTTTGATGGATTGTTAGGAGTGGGCATTGTAGTGTCTTGCCCGGTAAAGCTTTGATTCATTGTGCCATAAGAAGGATTTAGCCCAATAGCAATTCTATTATTAGGATACCATAATACGTTTATCCCGACAGATGAGCCAAAGGCGGGCTGCCGTTTGGCATCTTCCCCAAATTTCGATAAGTTTTTATTGAGAATCCAAGTATTCTTAATCATTGCGTTAGCTCCAACCATAATACTGGAACTATATCGTTTTATGCTATCTGGGCGTTTTTTTTTGTTTTGGGCTGATGCGAAGACGGAAATTAGCAAGGCCAAGACCAAAAGGCTTGTATTTTTCATTAGGGTTTTGAAAATTGCGGTCTTAAACCGGATATTGCAAAAAAGGTTATTACTCATACCACTCTAAAGGAGTTATCCCCATCACGCTAAACATAAAAGCGAAAGTGTCGCCTACTTTGTCAATCCAGCCTTCATAATTGGATATCATGTTATGGCAGGAAGTAGTGTTTTTTCACTTTTAAAGGGTGTCTTGAAATGCTTTATTATTTGAACGCAAAGCAAATGGTTTTTTGCATTGTATGGATAGATGAGCTAAAGTTTGGAGCAAAGCCAAACTTATTTACCCTAATACAAGGCCACCGCCTCCTCATGAGCCCGCTTAATTGTCTCAATCAGCGATTCCGGTTTCATCACCTCCACCGCATTCCCCATTGAAAGCAGTTCCATCACAAAATCATGAGTAACATAAAGCTTTAGCCTAACCTGAATTTCGTTTTCATCCTCATAAACCACCTCCTGAGTTTCGTGCAGAGGCAGAGTTTTGATATATTTACCCTGAAACCCATCAAATGAAAGTAGAATATCTTCCGGTTCCCCTTCTTCGGGACTGATAATCCCGAAACAGTAGCGATACTTCTCATCCATGCTTTCCGCAACAGCAAATTCAAACGGACGATTCGTGATTTCGAGGTTAGCCAACCTATCCAATCCAAAACTCTTGAGTAATCCATTCGGAGTATCCTTCGCCATCACATACCAGCGGCTTTTAAATTCCTTCAGCAAATAAGGCTCTGCTGTCCGTTGCGTAATAGCATCATCCCAAAACTTCTGATAACTAAACCGAATCTGTTTTTTGTTCTTTATGGCATGAAGCAAGCCATGCAGATTCTCCGTTCCCTGCGGTTTGCGTTGCTCCAACTGTATATAAGGAGAAAGGTTTTGGGCCAGATTCAAGGAATTGAATATATCGTAAGCCTCCATCATGCGTTGAAAGCTGGCATTCTCACTTGTGGTATTATGAATGAAATAACCTTTTTCCGACCTTGAGTAAACAATATCCACCCCAAAAACTCTACTAATCTCCTTAAAATCCCGTTGCAAGGTGCGGTCAGACAAACCCACTTCAAGGCCATCATCATCCGTTTGCAATTCCCCTATCCTGTTTTGTAAATAGGTTTGCAATTCTTCCAAAGAAGAATATGGCTTGGTTTTTAGCCGTTGGAGGATGTAGAGATATCGGGAGATGTAGCCGCGTTTGGACATGCGATTATTAAATATTAAGGATAGCCTCTCTAAGTTTATCATACTTCACAGCCATTGTTAGGCTTTGTAAAGTTTTTAATGAAATGGAATTTTTATTTCTATTGGTTACAATTGATGTGGGTAATACATAAAATTCCCACTGCTCTAATTTCATTGGGTCAATCGTGGATTGGTCTGAGTGATGCAAAAGGGAAAAGACATACACATCAGAAAGTCGAACTGCAACTGACGAACGTTTATCAATTGTATAATCCCAAGGTAAAGTAGCTTTTGTAGAGAATTGAATGGATGACAATTTGTATTGTTCCCAGCTCTGAATATAAGCAGAAGCCTTAACCTCTACCTTAATTCCTTCGGGGCTTGTAAGATCAAAAGCACCCCATTCTTCGCGAACGGCGGAAAGGTCAATTTTTAATGCCGTGGCAACAATAAACTCAGCAAAGATGCCCCGGGTTGCGTTACTGATAATATCTGAAACGCTCCATTTCCAAAAGTCAATTAACTTTAGATCGGTATTCTCATCTTCAAAAGTTAGTGCCTCGTTGCCAGTTTTCTGTTGGGAGAATATTTGTGGGAGGGAGAAGGGCACTGGTTAGTTTGGGTGAAAAATCTATAAACTCTCAATAAATGTTCCTGTTACATCAACCGCTTTTGTAAATAATGTTTTTACAAATTCAAATAGTTCATCAGAACTTGAATTTTCATTTAATAAATTTTGTGAGGGATAGAAGGAATTTAATATACTTTGAATTTGCGATGCAAGAGTAGTGTCTTGATCTGAACCAATGTACCATTCAAATTTAAATTCTTCCCAATTAAAATAACAAATAAATTGAATTTTGGTTTTACTATCAATTAGTTTGTTAAGCACAATAGAAATTGCTTTTGATCCATCATCATCCTTCCAAAGCACCGATTCGTATTTCAACTTATCAGATATTTTTAAAATTGGGTCATTTAGCCATAAAGACATTTTATTGAACAACTCGTCCATTTTTTGATTGCAACTTATTTCAAGACTTTGTAAAGCCCTCCTTATTTCTTGAGCTGATGCTACATTTTTGGCGTCAGACAAAAGCAGTTTTTTAATTTCTATTTCCATATCAGTGCTCATTGTTTTATTTGTTAAGTGTTTAATAATATTTATGTATTGAGTTAGGGTTTCTCTAAGTAGAGGGTGATTAACAGAAATTCTTTTGCAGTTTTCAAGCCATTTTAAAATATCTTTCTGATAGGAGATGCATATCAACAATTTTTTTATTTCAGGATTTCCGTTTGTACTATATTCATTAGGACAGCTACCAAGCCTAGTGAGGTAGATTAATGGTGCGGAGGGAGAAAATGCATGATATCTTAATAATTGATTTTCTTGGTCTCCAGCGTATATTTTATTCTCTATAATTATATGTTTTCCATTTTTATCAGTCAGCAAAATGTCAATGTAACCTCCTGTTGTTTCAGTTTTATATCCTAGCCATTTCTCTACTTCCGTACTCCTTATATCTTCTGTGTCAAAGAACACTTCAAGAGAATTTTTCTTGGTGGAGTGGGTTTTAAGCATTTCTAAAAATTCATTCACAAATACATTTCCTTGTTCATGCGAACCTTTAGGATTAAGTAATTCGGCAATAAAGGCTGAATGAAGCCGAACCTCCTTAGTGTCCACTTTCAGGATTTTAAAAATATTGAAATTCTCGCCAGTTATCTTGGCAAGCTTTTTATAACTTCTATTTATTCCTGCCACTTGATGCAAGAGGCTTTCGACATTTTGGGTTGATTCCATTTTGTTTGTTTGCAAAAGTATTCTAATTAGCTCTCCTCCATCAATTCACTCCAAACCCAATTCTCTTCCCTTTCTTAATTCGCGTAAAATCCTTTTCATTCTGATTATAAATTGCACTTAGCGTCATTGGCTCATTCACTTTATTCTGAAATCCAATTTTTTCAGACAAATGCCTTGCTTTCTCTACTTCCAATTCTTTAAACTCATAGCTGGCAATAAGTCGTCCCTTTCGAAGTAGTGCATTATCTATTTTCGAAATATCAGTATTGAAAGTGCAAATGATTTGAATATTCAGGCAATCGGACAGCAAACCATCAGAAATATTAAGCAAGGCAGACACCTGCGACTGCCCGTCCGTTTCCCTATCCACCACAATATTTTCAGCATCTTCAATAACCAGAATGGAATTAGGATTATCAATTAGGATAGCCATTAAATCAGGATTAGTAATGGCTGATGCCATACTTGGGGGAAGGAAAATGATGTTCTTTTTCAGCACAGTAATTAAATATCGGATATAGGATGTCTTTCCCGTACCGGGTTTGCCATGCAACAAAACTAAACCCTTGTCATTTTTCTTTGAAAGCCGTTTCAATATGATTTGATGTATTTCCTTAAAATCATCGTTGTAATTCTGTTCTATTTTCAGTTTCGATTTTGAAACAATCATGGAATGAGTTGCAATACTTCGTCCACTATTTACCAACAGTGTAATCCGGGGCTGGTCCTTTTCTTCCTTCTTTGGAAAACATCTTACACCTTCTCTAATTTCCTCAACCAGGGAAATATCTGTATTGCGAAAAAGGAAACGTGCCTTATCTTGGCTAATATCAAAATTAACAATCAGGTCATCTGCTATTATATAAAACACCTCGTCATATTCAGGTTGCTGACTGGGTCCAAAATACCACTTTGTATAATGAAGGTCTTTAACTTCTGCTTTGTATTTCTCAAGAAACCATTCATTTGCTTTCTTACAATCAATTTGTATTTCATGAATAAAATTGGGGATTGCGTTGAAATAGGCAACAAACAAATAAAATTCGTGCAGATAGGTCCCTTCCCTTTTTGCAAAAATTTCTCTCAGATTTCCTTTCATTTCGAGTTTTTCAATGCCCTTCAAATTTGTTTGAAGTTGGCTTAAGGTTATTGTTTCCTGCTTCATTTTGATGTATTATTGTTCCGATTCCAATCCTTTAACTTATTAATATTCTCCCCCCTCTTATCATACCCCAACCTCCAAAGCACCTCCTTGCTCGCTGCCAAATGCACCTCCGTATCCCCCAACTGCAACAACCTAACAGTTTCAAAATCCTCAGGAATATAATGCTTCATCATCTTCGCAAACAACGCCAACTCCCAATCTCTTAAAGAAGCACATTCTTCATAGCGTTTATTTCTTGCCGCCTCATTCTTTTCATGTTTCACCGAGTTCAATTTGGTTATCCATTCTTCCTCAACCCTTGTTTTACTCAGGCTTTCACTTTCGAGCAATGAATCCAACGTAATGTCATCAAACAGCGATATATCCACATCGAGGTTGATTAGTTTTACAATAATTATTTTTGAGTACATCTTAATTTCCCTTTGAATTTGGCCACAAAGGAAAAACTTCACCCCGCCAAACTATGTCGCTGTAATTTTTATTATTTCTCTCCGCTACTCCAAGAACACTTCTGTTGTGTCAAGTTTGCAACTTGACAATTTAATCTGTGAGTCTCATCTCACATTAAAAACAAATTCAAATAACCCCCGCCTCCATCCAGAGTCCCCCCAAATGGCTTTGCCCCGTAACCGACCACAGGGAGCTCTTAGTTTCCTTAATATTCAAAACACTTGAACTAAAAACTTTTCAGCAATAGCGGCAGCAAGCACAAAGTCTTAGCAAAAGCCCTTTGGGTGCTTTCTGTCCGCGGTTTCCCCTTCGGCCTTAGCCGTTGGGGAAAATTGCCTAAAAAGTTTACACGGTTTTTGGTTACTTTTTGCCAAGACAACCGCAGCGAAGCACCCCACAAAGTGGCTCTTGGATACAAATGCAAATAAACACTAATCCAAAACCTCATAGATTCAATAATTAACAAAATACCCATCTATAAAAAGTGACAAAGTAAAATTTATTGCCCAAAGCCCCAGCCCAATGGGGCTGTCTTCATACCCCCCAAAAATATTTTCACTTCCAAACAATAAAACATAAGATCCGCCGTTATCTATTAAACATTAACGATGGAAAACCACCTTCAACCCCAACCCCACCTTACCGACAGAGAATTTGAAATACTAAAACTCTCTGCCTATGGCCTAGTCGCTAAAGACACCGCCTTTCAACTCGAAATCGAACAATCCACCGTCGAAACCCATATTAAAAACATAAATAAAAAATTTGGGTGTAATAAAATACCCGGTTCCATCACCCGTGCCTTTTGCTCCCACATCCTCACCATACCTGAAATGGTCGAAATGATTCAAACCTTCAAAAAGAAACAACCTCCAAAACAGCCCAATCACTAGGCGTTCCATCATAAATTCTATTCAAAATGATCTCCCTAAAAATGGGTAGAATCGTGAATTTAAATTTGTTAAACCTTTGCCTTGTAAAAAAACGAGAATAACAAACCCCACTGCGAGCACAACAAACCCCGCTGCGAGAACAACAAACCCCGCTGCGAGAACAACAAACCCCACTGCAAGAACAACAAACCACGTTGAGAGAACAACAAACCCCACTGCGAGAACAACAAACCCCACTGCGAGAACAACAAACCCCACTGCGAGAACAACAAACCCCGCTGCGAGCACAACAAACCACGCTGAGAGAACAACAAACCACGCTGAGAGAACAACAAACCCCGCTGCAAGAACAACAAACCCCATTGCGAGTAAAACAAAGACCACGATAAGCAAATCATAAAACAGAGCAAGCTGACCCCTCCTAAAATAACTTGACACATTCTGATGTTAATTTAGAATTTTATTGTCAAGATTTATT
>CANJNG010000060.1 GCA_947475205.1 Bacteroidota bacterium | reverse complement strand
CGAGCCCTAATTTCTATCTGAGGTTTGTTCAAAACACTGAGGGAGGATGGTATCGGGGGATAGGTCTGAAAACCTAGCTGGCGGCATCATTCGCCTCCCTCAGCGTTGACTTATTAACAAAGTTATGGGTTATTAACAAAAGAAAAAGTAGCAAAAAGAAAATCCTACATCATCATTATCATTTTTTATAAAAATGATAATGCAAAACTAAAGGCTGGCTGCGTCCTTTTTTCCAAGGCCTCCGGCCTGCATTTAAAATCAGTTCTTCATCAGTTCATCAGTAAAATCATGCGTCCAATTCCTCAGCTGCCTTCAGGCATAAATTCGCTATCATTCGTCCAATTTGCGTCATTCGCGTTCCAATCAAACCACACCCCAATCAAATTACATATTTTAGCCGAAATTTAGAAATCCCCTCTTTAAGTGTCAAACGTTTTAGTTGTTTATTGGAGCCAAACAGGGCAACTCACCCGAATTTTAAATTCTATAACAGCACCAATAGAAAAGGCCGGACACAAAGTAGATTACGTCCAATATCACCCCCTTAAACCATTTCCCTTTCCTTGGACTAGCAATTCCTTTTTTGATTTGATGCCCGAAACAGTTTTAGGAATTCCGCAAAAAGTAACGCTCGACCCCATTGCAAACCCCGAAAAATACCATTTAGTAATTCTGGGATATTCACCCTGGTTTTTATCACCAAGCCTATTAGTACAAGGGCTTTTTCAGAATGAAGCCACCACTAAGCTATTTTCCGGAAAACCTGTAATAACCGTTACCGGTTGCCGCAATATGTGGCTCAACGCAATGGAAGGATTAAAAAAGCTGCTTCAATACCAAAATGCCAAATTAGTTGGGAACATTGCATTGGTAGATAAAGCCTCCAACTTCGTTAGCCTTATAACCCTGTCGGCGTGGCTTTTTGGCGGAAAGAAAGAAAACTTTATGGGAATTTTTCCAAACGCAGGAATCAGCCAGGAACAAATTGACGGAAGTATTAAGTATGGTGAAATAATAGAAAGACATTTATCTAAGAACGATTATATTGGAATGCAGCCCCAATTAGTTAAGGCAGGAGCAGTAGCAGTTAATCCAAACCTAATTCCTATTGAAACCCGAGGAATTCGCCTTTTTACTGTTTGGGCAAACTTTATTCGCAAAAAGGGTGAACCCGGAAACCCCGCCCGCCATTTCAGGTTGCGGCTATACCTTATTTATTTACTCACCGCCTTAGGCGTAATCGGCCCTATCGTAACGGTGCTTTCTTGGGTAGGTCGAAAACTATTCCCAACGGCTGCACGCAAACAAATTAACTATTTTGAAGGCATAGATTTAAAACCCTAACATTGAAATTCCCTAAAATATACTCCCAATATATGCTTTCGGCAGGCATTGCATCGCTTATGCTACTGTTTGCCCCCTTGCTGGCTATGAAAATTATGCCCGAGGTTACCTTACTTCCTGTTTTGCCTTATGCCCTTTTCTATTGCTTCCTTATTTCGGGCGTTGCCCACTATTTTGTTGTGAAATCGGTAGAGAGTCAATCTAAAAATTTCATCAACGTATTTATGGGTACAATGGGTATAAAGTTGATGTTCTTTTTTGGATTTATTATCCTCTATAGCTTCACCCATCGCAAAGAAGCCGTTCCTTTTCTGGTTTGGTTTATGATTTACTATATAGTTTTCACTGCTTTAGATGTAGTTTTTCTCTTAATTCAGAATAATCAAATGCTTTCTAAAAGCAAATAATAGCCTTTTAACTAATATTTGAATTCAATTAGAAGCCCGTTTGGGTGCTTAGTCTAAAAAGTGAAAGAATTGTAAAATATTAACGAAAATATTTGTTGCACCAATCAAAACTATTTTATCTTAGCACCCACAAGTTATAAATGATGTCACGCAACCCAAAAGCAAAAGCGAAAGCAAAGGTGGACTTACGGGAGAAAATAACAGTGCAGCTTGATAGCCGCACCACTATTATCGTTAGAAGCAGAGAAGCCGTTCAAAGTTGGCTTTTACGCTATCCGAACGCTAAGATTATGAATTAATTGTTTTTATTTTCCTGCCTTTTCATAGGCTTTCAAACCCGGAGTTTCAAGGAAACATCCGGGTTTGTTCTTTTTCGAGATTTCTATCATTTCTGAATAGGCTACTGATTAGTAATTTTTCTATGAATAGCCAAAACCCACCCGTCAATTCTTTTCTATCTTAGCCGTTCTATTTTTGATGGGTTGAAGCTATTTGGCAGATTTTTATTGATACTTGTTTTTTGCGGAAGTATAGCTTCGGTTAAGGCACAGTTTTACAACGGCTCGCAAATGACCTTTGGCAAAAATCGCCTGCAATTCAATGAGTTCCTTTGGCAATTTTATCGCTACGAACATTACGATGTCTATTTTTATTTAGGTGGGAAGGAACTGGCCGTTTACACTGCTAAAACTGCCGAAAAATCGCTGATTGAGATTCAGAAACGCTTCGATTTCACTATCGACGAACGCTTACAGTTCATTGTTTACAACAAACTTTCCGATTTACGCCAAAGCAACATTGGGCTAAATACCGATATAACCTACAATACAGGAGGAATGACTCACATTGTGGACGGGAAAATGGTGCTATATTTCGATGGCGACCACCGCCACCTCGAAGAGCAAATCAGGGCGGGATTGGCTCAAGTAATGGTCAACAAAATGATGTATGGTGGGAGTTTGAAGGATGTGATTCGGAATTCAGCTTTTCTAAATTTGCCCGAATGGTATCAAAGTGGCTTGATTTCGTTTATTGCAAAAGATTGGAATGCAGACCTTGAAAACCGAGTGAAGGATGGTGTTTTGAGCGGACGGTACAGCAAGTTTAACCGTTTGAGTGGCGATGATGCTACTTATGCCGGTCATTCACTTTGGAACTTTGTAGCTGAAACGTATGGCAAATCGGTTATTTCCGACATATTATATATGACTCGTGTAAGTCGGAATGTGGAAAGTGGTTTTCTGTTTGTATTAGGTGTATCGCTCAAAAGCTTAACCCAACAGTGGTTGGATTATTATCAAAAAACAGGGTTTGAAGCCTCCAAAAAACTAACCGGACCCGAAGGAAATCTTATCTTAAAACGAACAAGAAGAGGACGGGCATATCAGAACCTTAAACTAAGTCCGGATGGACAGAAAGCGGCTTTTGTTTCCAATGATATGGGGCTTTATCGGGTTTATCTCAAAAATCTGACAAACAAGAAAAGACCGAAAAAGCTTCTGAAACGGGAATATAGAAGCACACAGAAAACAGATTACAGCTTCCCGCTAGTTGCTTGGCATCCCAGCGGTGAATTGTTAGCGTGGGTTAGCGAAAAGAAAGGCAAAATATGGTTGTCGTTATACAATGTAAAGACTAAGAAAACCGACATTAGAGCTTTACATAATTTCGAAAAGATTTTGGATTTTTCCTATTCTGATGATGGAAAGAAGTTCGTGCTATCGGCGGTGCAGTTTGGCCAAAGCGACATTTTTGTATATGATATTATCTCCAACACCTATTTGCAGGTAACCAAAGATTCGTGGGACGACCTCTATCCTCGGTTTATTAATAAAAGTCAGGATGTGGTGTTTAGCAGCGACCGTATCAATGACACTATTAAACCCAAAGACTCTACCATTGTGCATCGCGATGCAAATCTTGATTTGTTTATATACAATTACAAATCGCGGAGCAATACGCTTAAACGGGTTTCGAACACCAAGTATGCCGACGAGATTATGGCTACGCCTTATGACACATCACACTTTGCATATATTAGCGATGCTAGTGGAACGCAAAACCGTTACCTCGCAAAGATTGACAGTGTGGTAGCTTTTGTTGATACAACTACCCACTACCGCTGGGTTACCACTACGTTTCCGGTAACGAATTACCCCCGAAATCTACTTCAAATGGATGTTGCCCCAAAAGCCGGAGTGTTGGGTGAAATTTATTATGAGAATGGACGATACAAGCTGTTGTCAAAACCCATCAGTTCCGAAAAACGAGAAGATGCAAAGCTGGGTAACGCCTTCTACAAAGCCCGTCAACAAAAGGATGCCCGCAAAGAACAGAAGATCAAGGAAAAGAAAGCGGAAGAGAAAAAGCCTGTTATTGTGCCTAAGGTGGAAGAAAAGCCGAAAGCTCCCGAAATAAAAGCTAAACCAAATGAAGTGGACATTGACCACTATACGTTTAGCAATGAAATTAATGTTCCTAAAAAGAAGAATCAACCCGTTCTGGAACAGCCCAAAGACACCTCAAACAATGCAGCAGCAACCGCTGCCGAAGCTCAAGTAAACTTAGACAAAGCAGCGAAGAAAAAAGAAAAAGAACGTCTAAAGCATGGTGCAGGTGGGTTGGGGGAGGATACTATTACGTTCCGCTTAGCTAAACAGCGGGTGTATGAATTGCGGTTCTCTACTGACTATGTTGTTACGCAGTTAGACAATTCCTTTACGGGAGTTCAATACCAAAAATATAGTGGTGGCGGTGCAGTCTATTACAATCCGGGAATAAACGGGATGTTTAAATTGGGAGCAAGTGATTTGTTTGAAGATTATAAAATCACCGGTGGTTTCAGAATTGCGGCAAACTTGAAAAGCAATGAATACTTCTTAAGCTGGCAAAACCTGAAAAAGCGTTTAGACAAACAGGTAATGTTTAACCGCCAGGCATTTAGCAATGAAAATGCAAATATTCCCAATAAAGTACAGACGCACACACTAAGCTATATTCTGAAATATCCTTTTACCGAAAACTCTGCATTAAAGGGAACAATTTTGGGTAGAACTGACCGAACAGTGTATCTAGGGACCGATGAAGCAAACCTGCGTAAACCGAATGAAACGGCCTATCTGGGTGGACTGAAACTCGAATATATTTTTGATAACACTATTTCAAGAGGCTTGAATCTGTATCAGGGAGCGAGGTATAAGGTTTGGGGCGAATACTATAACAGTTTGAAGAACAGCAAAGATTACTTTACCGTTTTCGGAGCTGATTTCCGCCACTATACACGCATTCACCGTGATTTGATTTGGGCCAACCGTTTTGCAGGAAGCACAAGTTTGGGTCCTCAGAAGTTAGTGTATTACTTAGGCGGTGTTGATAATTGGATTGGTGCGAAATTCGATAAAAGCATTCCTATTTCACAAACCGAAAATTACCAATATCAAGCAAGTGCTACCAATATGCGGGGCTTTTATCAAAACATTCGTAATGGAAACAGCTTTGCGGCTATTAATTCTGAAATTCGTTGGCCGATATTCCGCTATTTGGTAAATCGTCCGCTTAAATCAGACTTCTTAAACAACTTTCAAGTGGTTGGCTTTGGCGATGTGGGTACTGCATGGAATGGTCTAACACCGTATTCCGACAGAAACACCTTTAATACAAAAATTATCAGCGATGGCTTCGTTACCATCAAACTAAAGAACACTACCGACCCTATTGTGTATGGTTTCGGCCTTGGAGCTCGTGCCCGCATTCTGGGTTATTTTATAAGGGTGGACTATGCTTGGGGCGTGGTGGATGGCTTGGTGCTGAAACCTCAATTGTATTTCTCGCTGAGTATGGATTTTTGAGGAATTATGCTATTGGTTTAACTTACGGCTACTAGAAAAACTGTCGAATCTACATTCTTAGCTATCCCCAATAATTCAAAGCAAATTTTCCTACTTTCGGGCTTCCAAAAATCATGAAGCAAGCAAAAGCCATTTCAATTGTAGTTTTAATGGTTTGCCTTTCCATATCGAGTAATGCGGCTTCGTTGAAAAAAGGTTTTGAAGCTCTGAGAAACTACGATTTCTTTTTAGCCAAAAAGGTTTTCGAGAAAAACATTAAGAAATCGCCAACGGCCTGTGCTTATGGTCTGAGTGTGGTTTACACCGACCATCTCAACCATTTTCATAATCTGGATTCGGCTTGGAAGTATATTCAACTGTCCGAAATATCCTGGGTGAAGCTTAAAAGTAAAGAGGCTACTAAGCTGGACGAGAACTATAAAGTTAACCTTTTGGCTGTAGCTTCCATAAAAGACAGCATTTACAACAAAGGTTTCGGCTATGTAAAAGCCCGGAAAACCATAGAAAGCTGCGAAAAGTATATGGCTGCTTATCCCAAATCGCCACACAATAGTGAAGTGGAGCGGTTGCGAAACAGCATTGCTTTCGCTCTTTGCACCAAAGTAGGCACCTGGCAGGAATACCAGAATTTTATGGGAAAATATCCCAAAGCGGAAGAATTTCAAAATGCCAAAGACAGCTACGACCAGTTGCTTTTTCAGGCTATGACCAAGGATAATTCTATTGATTCCTACGCTAAGTTTGTAGAGAATTATCCCGAAAGTCCTTACATTTCAGATGCCGAAAACAGCATTTACGCCCAAAGCACCCGCAGCGGTTCTATAAAGGATTATTATGCTTTCATAAATCGCTTTCCTAAAAACCATAACACCGCAACGGCTTGGAGGAATATGTATATTCTGAGTACGAGCGATTTCAGCCCGCAAAGCATTGCTGAGTTTAGGTTAGAATATCCTGAATATCCTTACAACAATGAGATTTTAAAGGATTTCGATCTAAGCCGTACAAGTTTCTATCCGGCTAAATCGGGCAGCTTGTGGGGTTTTGTTGATAGCCTCGGAAATGAAGTTATTCCGTTTGGCTATGAAAGTTGCGAGCCTTATTCGGAAGGTTTGGCCGAGGTTGGTTTGAATGGGAAGTTTGGCTATTTGAACAAAAACGGTAGAATGTTTATTCAGCCTGTTTATGATGAAGTAGAAACGTTCAATGGCGTGTATGCCACGGTGGGAATTGCCGAAAAGCAGGGTGTTATTCACAAAACGGGGAAGGAAATCATTCAGATAATTTTTGATGAAGTGGGTGAAATGAATGAAGGTCTGTTTCAGGCTGCTCGAAACGAAAAGCACGGTTATTTGAATGCTGCTGGAAAAGCCGCTATTGAATTCAAATTTGACGATGCTTCTGATTTTTCGGAAGGTTTGGCTTTAGTGAAATTGGGCGATTTGTATGGCTATATAAATAGTAATGGAAAGTTTGTGGTGGAACCTAAATATACCTGGGCCGAAAGCCTGAAAAACGGCTTAGCTAAAGTGCAGCGTGATGGCAAATACGGCTATCTAAACAAAGCTGGGCTTGAAATTGTGGCCTGCCAGTATGATAAGATTGCTCCGTTTGAAGGCGGTCTGGCTAAAGCCGTGTATATGGGAAAATGCGGCTTTATTGATTTGCAGGGAAAAGTGGTTATTCCGTTTGAATCGGAATGCAACCCCGACAATATTTTTGATGAAGGCTTCGTAAACGGCCTTACCAAATTCGACCAAAAGGTTAAAAAGAAAAAAGGCGTTTTTGCTATTGAAAAAGGCTTGATGGATAAAGAAATGCGGCCCATTATTCCGGCGGGTTATGAAGATGTTGGAAACCTCTCCGAAGGCTTTGTGGCTATCAAGAAAAAAGGGAAATGGGGATATATAGATTTGAATCTGAAAATCATTATTCCTGTTCAGTATGATATGGCTTGGGATTTTAAAGGCGGTATGGCCAAAGTGCGGATTAATGGTAATTTGGGAATGATTGACCAAACCGGGAAACTCAAGATTGCACCGGGTTATGATGAAATTGAAGAGCCTATAAATGGTTTACGCAAGGTGAAAAACGGCGAGAAATATGGATTGATTGACGAAAACGGCCTTGCAATTATTCCTACAGAAAACGATGACATCGACCGCCCTTTGAATGACGATATTCTTCGCTTGATAAAAGCAGAACATTTTGCCTACTACAATACCAAGACAAAGGCAATTGTGTGGAAGGAAATGGGGTGGTGATGGCTAAGGGGGCCTAATATTACTAGGTTAAGATTGTTTTTCCCCCACTCAAATCGGCCTATGACAGACACAAGTTTTAAAAGGAGTGGATATAAACTCTGAAATAGCATTGCTTTTCATGATGCATAAAATGTTTGAGTTCAAAACACCCGTAGGTCCGCTTTTAACTAATTCCGAAGCACGGTAGTCTAATACCGACATGTGGAAACCTATTACCGTGACACATTAAGCTATTTCTGTACTCCAGTAGTCATCTTTCGTCATTTTGTAATACATTTCAGACAATTAGTAAGCCATTTTCGGCAATTAGTAAACCATTTTCGGCACACGGTAACAAATTTCCGTACTACGGTAAGCTATTGCCGGCATCCGGTAAGCCATTTCCGACATCCTTTAGGTTGTTTCCGCCGCCGGAAAGAGGTTGCCGGACAATTTTATTATGTGTCGGAATAAAATATCTTCTTAAATTTGCTCCGAAAATTAGTTTCGCAATGAAAAAACTGAGTAAAGAGGAAGTAAAAGCTACTGAAACTATCCCGAAAGGGTATGGCTCACCTGTTCGAAAGGCATTATTGATGCTTAAAGTGGGTGAAGGCTTGGTAATTCCCCGTATCGAATGGCAGTGGAAGAAGCAAACCCCAACGGTGCTGTGTAGCAGATTAAACAGCCGCGGTAAATATGAGTTTGAATGCCGCTGGCTTGCCGATAAGTCGGGTTGGTTAGTGGTTAGAAATAAATGAGATTCTTGGTCTAATTATTTATCTAGCCTTCCCTTCAAGCGTTCTAATTCCGCTTTCAATATTTCCAATTCATTGGCATATTTCATTTGCATTTGATACATTTCGGCTTGTTGCGATTGCACTTTAGCATTTAGTTCCTGCACTGATTTAACAAGAGGCACCACAAACTCGGAGTAACGTAGGGAATATAGGCCGCCATCTGTTTTGGGCTTGTCAACCCCACTGAAATCGTATTTTAATTCCTTACCACTTTGCTCCACTTCTTGGGCTAAGAAACCGCTCATCGTGAGTTTTTCGATGTCGTACTTTCCTTAATTTAATAATCTTTAGTTTCTTTTGTCCAATCAACTGGGTTGAGCCAGTGATATCCCTAAAGCGAAGAAGCTGTATTTATGTTACTACTACGGACTGGTAGTTATTATTGTTGGCGTTCCGTAAGCAGTTCCAGCACCATTAGTAACAAAGGTATTTATATAGTATGTAGTGCTGGGGCTTAATCCTGTAAGATTAGTTGTAAATGCAGTAGTTCCCGATGAGCTATTGGTGAAACTATCTGCCAAGGTAGGATTGGTATTAGTGCTGCTATAGCATAATCCACTTGCTGAAACTGTTGAGCCTCCCGCATTCGTGATTAGCGAAGACATATCTATGGTGGACGAACCAATTCCCATGCAGGTCATTGAACCAATTGTAGCCAATGCCGCAGAGGTTGTGAAGGTTACTTCATTTCCATAGGCAGTGCCCAAAGCATTTATGGCAAAAGCTCTCAAATAATAGGTTGTCCCGGGCGAAAGCGAAGGTATATTTGAACTGAATGTACCTATTCCACCACCAAGTTGGATTACTGAATTGCTTGTAGTAGGATTGGCCGAGGTGCGATAACAAATACCCCTACTCGTAACATTTGCACCACCATCTGCCGAAATACTTCCTCCCGAAGTTGCAGCTTGGGTTGATACATTTGTAGGGGCATCAGTTGTAATAGTTGGCAATGCCCCAGAAAGGGTGGTAAAACTAAATTCGGCTCCGTAGCTTGTGCCAATAGAGTTAGTGGCATAAGCTCGGTAATAATAAGTAGTGTTAGGTAAGATACCCGATAAGTTTGCTGAAAATGCACCCAGAACTGCCGTAACGTTTTGAACAGAATTAGCTGTAGTTGGAGTTGAAGTAGTTGCATAGCAAATACCCATTTGAGCAAGTGCAGAGCCACCCGTTGAGGAAAGTGTTCCACCTACACTAGCCGTGTTGTAGGCTACATTAGTGGGAGAATTTGTGCTAATAATTGGAGCTGTTGGAGGCGTAACACATGAAACGTCAAGATTGAATCCTACGCCTGTATAACCATAATAATTGTAAAATTGAATGGTGATAGCACCCGATGCCGAGCCTGAGGTGATATTTGGAATAGTATATGTTCCGTAGCTTCCGTTATTGGAGTATAGCACAGTGCCGCTAGTACCAACTCCATCAAAAATATAAAAATAGGCATAATAATAGTTATTTAAGTTTCCCGAAACTTGAACAGCATTTCCAATAGTAGCGGGGTACAAAACTGTATACCCATTAGAACTTGATGAATAGTTTCCATTTGGGCCACCATTGTCGTAAAGATTTCCAGAGCAAATACTGTATGCATTATTTCCACTAGCTGGCACTATATAGTTTACAGATGCAGAACTAACAGTTGTAAAGTTTATTTCATTACCATAGGCTGTGCCCACTGCATTGCTAGCAAAAGCTCTTACATAATATAAGGTTCCGGGCGTAAGTCCAGCCAAGGCGGAGGTAAAGGTTCCTGTTCCTGAACCACTGTTAACTACCACATCAGCTAAGGTGGGACTTGGATTAGTACTAACGCAAACACCATATGCGGTAACCTGCGAAAATCCATCGCTTGTGACATTTCCACCCGAACTAGCCGAAGTTCCAGTTATGGAAGTAGCTGTGGAGTTAGTAGTAACAGTAGGCAAAATGGCCGAACCAGTAGTAAAAGTTAAATCACTTCCATAAGCTGTTCCAGCACTATTTGTTGCATAAGCCCTAATATGGTAGAGTGTACTTGGTAGTAATCCTGTAATGTTGGAGGTAAACGAACCAAGGCCGGTGCCTCCTGCAATCGTATTATCGCTTGTGGTAGGGTCGCTTGAGGTAGAATAACAAATGCCCTTGGCTGAAACGGATGCCCCACCGTCAATTGTAACATTTCCTCCAGAGGTGGCCGTTGCAACACCAATGCCGCTTGCAGCGGTTGTAGTAACAGTTGGCGAGGTGATTGATGCCGTGGTTAAACTAATTTGGCTACTATAGGCGGTACCTACTGAATTTGTAGCATAGCCCCTAAAGTAGTAAATAGTGTTTGGAGTTAATCCCGAAATACTTGCAGAGAACAATCCTGTTCCTGCACCATTTGCCAAAATATTATCTGAAATGGCTGGATTAGCGGATGTAGCATAACAAATACCTCTAGTTGTAACTGAGGCTCCTCCATCATTAGTAACGTTCGAACCTAAATTTACAGTAGTAGTTGTAACAGATGAGTTTATGGTAGGGGTAGAAACTGTAGGTAATTGCGGAGGAATACAAGTAATAGTTAAGCTAAATCCTGGTTGTTCATAATAATTATTTTCGTATCGAATTGTCAAACAACCATCCGTTGCCACCGAGGTCGTGGTTGGAATTTGAGTATTTCCATTATCAGCATAATATAGTTGGGTTCCGCTTGTAGAGGATCCATTGTAAATAATAAGGTATGAACTGCTTGCGGGCAAAAGTATCGAACCCGAAACGCTTATCCGGTTCCCTGGCGTTGAAGGACAAAGTACTGAATATCCATAAGTATTAGGAACAGCATTACCGCCTGAGCCTCCAAAATCTACCAATGTGCCCGAACATAATGTGTATGAATTGTTGCCTGATGTTGGTACCAAAAATTCTGTTTGATTTAGGATGGTGGTAAAAGTAAGCTCCGCACCGTAAGCAGTACCTGCCTGATTTGTCGCATAAGCTTTTACATAATACAAAGTATTAGGAGCCAAACCAGTTAGCGTGGTACTTATTGACCCTGTGGTGGTACCAGTAGAAGCAATTGAGTTTGAAGTTGTAGGGTTAGGACTTGTGGAATAACAAAACCCGGACGAAGAAATTGTAGAATTAGAAGCAACATTTCCTAAGATGTTAGCAAAAGTGTTTTGAATTGAATTAACCGTTAAGGTAGTAACCGTTGGCAATACAGCTATTGGTTGAGGCATGCAACTTACATTCAAAGCAAACCCAGAATCGACATAGTAATATTGGTTGTAGAATTGAATAGTTAAAGAGCCATCAATTGCTGTTGAGCTTATTGCTGGCACGTTAGTTTCTCCGTCAGTGTTGAACAATAAGGTTCCAGTTAATCCAGTTCCATTATATATTTTTAAATACCCATAATAATTGGTATTCATTGTTCCTTGCACTTTGATAACATTGCCCGCAGTAGCCGGAGTAAGGACAGTATAACCATTAACATATCCCTCATACAAACCTTGTGAACCTCCATGATCATATAAAGTACCCGAACAAATAGAGAATGCATTATTGCCCGAGGCTGGCACTATATATTCGGCATTTGCAACATTTATGGTAGTAAATGAAATTTCATTGCCATAACTAGTTCCTACCCCATTTATTGCATAGGCTCTAACATAATAAGTTGTTCCGGAATTCAAACTTTGAATGTTTACTGTAAAAGTGCCTGTTCCGCTACTGCTTGAAATTACTGTGTTTGAAAGCGTGGGCGATGGAGAAGTTCCAAAGCAAATACCTCTATCAGTAACAGGGGAAAACCCATCATTTGTAACACTACCGCCAGATACAGCTGCTGTTCCTGTAATTGTTGTTGCCGCAGTGGTGGAAATAGTTGGTAGGGTTGGAGAAACTGTTGAAATTGAAATTTGCGTGGAGTATGCGGTACCCACACTATTTGTTGCGTATCCCCTAATGTAATAGGTAGTAGAATTTGGCAGTCCACTTATTGTGCCGAAAAATTGACCACTACCACTACCAACAGCTATCACCCCATTTGTAATAGTCGGGTTTGGATTTGTGTCATAGCAAAACCCTCTGTTTGTCACACTTGCTCCCCCTTCATTGGTTACACTTGATGAAGTGGAAATTGATGTAGCTGTAGCTGTTGTGTTTTGAACATTGCCCAAAGTGGGTAATGCTAATGGGTTTGTGGTGAAAGTAATTTCATTTCCATAACCAGTACCTCCACTATTAGTTGCAAATGCTCTTATATAATAGGTAGTTCCGGGCGTTAATCCTGAAATATTTGAAGTGAATGTTGTGTTACTCCCTGTATTTGATAAAATTGAGTTTGAAATAGTTGGATTTGGTGATGTGCCATAGCATACTCCTTTTGCTGTAACCTGTTCACCTCCATTGCTTGTTATTGAACCTCCACTTCTTACCGTGGTATATGTTAAATTTGAAGCTTGCGTAGTAGTAATGGTAGGCGGTACTATAGTAGGAACAACACAGGCAATGTTTAATTCAAAACCTGCACTAATTGTTGAACTTGAGCTGTTGTAAAAATATACCGTTAAAGCTCCATCTGCTGATGATGAGGTTACAGTTGGAAAGGTTTGAGATAAGTGTCCCTCATATAATTCTGTTCCATATGTTCCTACGCCATTATAAATATACAAATAGTCGTAATAGCCAGTATTTAACGTTCCTGAAAGTTGGATTTTACTTCCTGGTGTAGCAGGATATAAAACTGTATAGCCATATCCCGATACAGAAGCATTGTTTAGCGAACCTCCATCGTCATACAAGGTTCCACTGCATAAGGTAAAAGAATTGTTATCTGAAGTTGGAACGGTAAATTCGTTAACAGAAGATGATGGAGTGGTAAAACTAACTTCGTTTCCATAAGCGGTTCCAACACTATTACTAGCATAAGCCCTAATGTAATATAAAGTTCCTGGCACAAGGTTCTGCATATTTGAGGTAAACGTTCCAATCGCTGAAATTCCGTTCACTATCACATTGTCGGTTAATGATGGGCCTTGATTTAGGCCAAAACAAATTCCTCGAGATGTAATAGGTGTTCCTCCATTGGCAGTAACAATGCCACCTGAAGTAGAAGATGTGCCAGTAATACTTGAAGTTTGTGAAGTTGAAATCGTTGGAAGTGTATAGCCAGGCGTTGTAAATGAAACTTCATTACCATAACCTGTTCCAGCACTATTAATAGCATAGGCTCTAATATAATAGGTAGTATTTGGGCTTAAACCTGAAATATTTGAATAAAAAGTACCTGTAGAAATAGAACCATTTACAACTGTAAAATTTGACGTAGTTGGGTTTTGTGTGGTTGCAAAGCAAATCCCACGTTCTGTAATGGAGCTACCTCCATTGGAGCTTATATTTCCGCCACTAAATGCAGAGGATGTGGTAATATTTGATGCCGATGTAGTAGTGATTGTAGGCACTACTGCCGGCGGCAGAGTAACACAAGATATGGATAAATTAATTCCAGGTTCACTGCTTGCATATAAATAAACGGTAAGTGCTCCATCAGGCGAAGAAGAGGTAATCGTAGGAATTGTTCCATCTTCATTTAAGGTAAATAGCAGTTCACCATTCATTCCAGCACCATCATAAATTTCTAAATCAAAGTAGCTTCCACTAGCAATACCAGAAAGTTGAATTGCGTTTCCTGGAGTTGCTGGATAAATTATTGAAAATCCATTTGCATTATAGGAGGAATTTCCATTTGAGCCGCCATCATCTGTTAGAGTTCCTGCACATATTGTAAAGCTATTGTCGCCACTGTTGGGAAGGGTATATTCTGGAGTTGACGTATTAGCGGTGGTAAAAGTAATTTGGTTGCCATAAGAGGTGCCAGCACTATTTACAGCATAAGCCCGCACATAATAGGTGGTTCCAGGTGAAAGTCCCGCTAGGTTAGAAACAAAACTAACTCCATTCAAACCTAGGACTGTATTGTTTGAAATTGTTGGGTTAGGTGCAGTACCGTAGCAAATACCTTGAGAAGTTAAAGCTTCCCCACCATCGTTGGTGACAATACCACCCGAAACAGCCGAATTGCTCGAAATAAAGGTGGCCGTATTAGTTGTAATGCTTGGCAAAGAAACTGGGCAGCTACCCCAAGTAGGTACACCATTACATATTATCATGTTTTCATAGTTTTCACCTATGGGTAATATTACCCAATTGGTACCATCAAAATATTGCATATCACCTACTGCAGTTCCTGTTGGAGCTACAGCTCCTGTACTTCCAGTTGCACCTGTACTACCCCCGCTGCTAAATGGCAACACCACACCGTTGCCCCCGCTGATTGAAAGGGTATTAGTGCCCGAATTCCAAGTTAAGGTTTGGTCATCTGTGGCTGGGTTTCCGGCTGCCCCTGTTGGGCCAGTTTGTCCGTTGGTACCATTCGTGCCATTCGTACCTGCTGCTCCGGTTGGGCCTGTTGCACCATCTGTTCCATTAATTCCATCAATACCGTTGGTGCCATCAATGCCATTAATTCCATCGACACCATTCGTACCTGCTGCTCCGGTTGGGCCTGTTACTCCATCTATTCCATTAAGTCCATCAATACCGTTGGTGCCATCTATTCCGTTAATTCCATCGACACCATTTGTTCCTGCTGCTCCGGTTGGGCCTGTTGCACCATCTGTTCCATTAATTCCATCAATACCGTTGGTGCCATCTATTCCGTTAATTCCATCGACACCATTCGTACCTGCCGCTCCGGTTGGGCCTGTTGCACCATCTATTCCATTAATTCCATCAATACCGTTGGTGCCATCTATTCCGTTAATTCCATCGATACCATTTGTACCTGCTGCTCCGGTTGGGCCGGTTGCTCCATCTGTTCCATTAATTCCATCAATACCGTTGGTGCCATCTATTCCGTTAATTCCATCGACACCATTTGTTCCTGCTACTCCGGTTGGGCCGGTTGCACCATCTGTTCCATTAATTCCATCAATACCGTTGGTGCCATCTATTCCGTTAATTCCATCAACACCATTCGTACCTGCTGCTCCGGCTGGGCCTGTTGCACCATCTGTTCCATTAATTCCATCAATACCATCGATACCATTTGTTCCTGCTACTCCGGTTGGGCCTGTTGCACCATCTGTTCCATTAATTCCATCAATACCGTTGGTGCCATCAATTCCGTTAATTCCATTGATACCATTTGTTCCTGCTGCTCCAGTTGGGCCTGTTGCTCCTGTGGCTCCGTTAGTTCCTGCTGTTCCTGTGGGACCAGTAACGCCGTTTGTACCGTTGGTGCCATTTGTACCATTTGTTCCTGCTGCTCCGGTTGAACCTGTGGCTCCTGTGGCTCCGTTAGTGCCGTTGGTACCATTTGTTCCTGCTGCTCCTGTGGGACCTGTAACGCCGTTTGTACCGTTGGTGCCATTTGTACCATTCGATCCTGCTGCTCCGGTTGAACCTGTTGCTCCAGTAACGCCATTCGTTCCATTTGTTCCTGCTAATCCGGTTGGGCCTGTTGCTCCGTTAGTGCCATTGGTTCCGTTGGTTCCTGCTGTTCCGGTGGGACCTGTAACGCCGTTTGTACCGTTGGTTCCATTCGTACCATTCGTTCCTGCTAATCCTGTTGGGCCTGTTACTCCATTCGTACCGTTTGTGCCGTTAGTACCATTTGTTCCGTTAGTTCCATCAACGCCAGAAGGACCTGTAAGACCTGTGGGACCAGTTGCTCCATTCGTACCATTCGTTCCTGCTAATCCTGTTGGGCCTGTAACACCATTGGTTCCATTAATACCATCTATACCGTTAGTTCCATCAAGACCATTTATCCCGTCGGCACCTGTTACTCCATCTATTCCGTTGATCCCATCAATACCGTCAATACCATTCGTGCCATTCGTACCTGCTGCTCCGGTTGGGCCTGTTGCACCATCTGTTCCATTAATTCCATCAATACCGTTGGTGCCATCAATGCCATTAATTCCATCGACACCATTTATTCCATCTGCCCCGGCTGGGCCAGTTGCTCCATCAATACCATTAATTCCATCAATACCATTTGCACCCGCAGGACCTGTTGGACCAACTGCTCCTGTATCACCCACTACGCCTTGAAGGCCCGTCTCGCCAGTTGGCCCAATAGGTCCTTGCACATTTGAATCTGCTCCGGTTGGGCCCGTTGGCCCGGTGGTGCCAATTGTTCCACTTTTCAGGGCATACAAAGCATAAGGTACTGCCATCATTTGTTGGGTTCCCATCTGTTTGAAATCGCTGCCGCCCTTCACATCCATTTCTACCTTCAAGAAGTGTTTATTCCCACCCCAATCTATATCTAAAATACTGTTTACTGGCGATAACGTGGTGGTGGTTCCATGGCCAATGATAACGGTAAACAAACCGGACACGTCGGTATTAGTGGAATGGGTTTCCTGATAGGCAATAGTGCCATCGGTAGTGGCCGCGAGGATGGTAAACCGCACACTGATGCTAATATTATCGAAGATTTTGCCCGAAGCGTCCATGCCGGGAATTTCTTTTCCGTCTTCATCAACGGCAACGGCTTGGTAAGTGATGCCGTCCACTACTTGGGCTTGGAGGGAGGCATTTACGAACAGGCCCAAAGAAAGGAGTATGAGTATTTTTTTCATGTCTATGAATATTTATGGGAAGGGGAGATCGGGCTTAATCCCTAAATTTATAATTGTAATTTGAAGCCCCTTGCTCTATCAAAAACGAAAGGCCGAAACGAAACGAAAGAGCTGAATTATATAGTTTTTGTTTGTTGGAAACTTCCAGTTGATGCAACCCGCGAGACTGCATTACTTCAAAAAAAACTGCCGTAACGCTCGAAAATGCATATAGCACGCCGCCGTTTACATTTAGGCCATAATCCCAGCGTTTGATGGTGTTATTATCTAGCATATTGTAATAGTTGGTGGCAATGGTTTGGTTGGCTTTAAACAGGTATCCCCCATAAAAAGACACACCTATATAGGGTTTCACTTTGAAGCGTTGCAACATATACCCGCCGCCGAGGTTAAGGTCAAGGTAGTGTAAGCTCCAATCCAATTTTTGGTTGTTGAGAAACGAAACCGCCCCCAAGTTCTTATACCAGAACTCTGCTCCAACATATATTCCACCTTTTACCATTCGTTTGAAATCGAGGCCATAACCGGTTCGCATATCAGCACGGAGACTGGGGTCGGGTTTGCCACCTTCATCGCGATAATAAAACTTGGAATATATTTGTGAATACTTAAACGACACATAACTTTGAGAGAAACTCAAGGCAGCAGTGGTTAAAAATAGGAGGGAGAGTAGGAGTTTCTTCATTTTACTATGATTTTTTTATCGCAAAAGCAGCCACCGCTATAGATTACCTTCACGAGATATTGCCCGGCTGCGAGACCTTGGTTAGAAATGTTTTGGGTGATGGAATTTTGGTTTTCGGCGTTGTAAATCATTTTGCCCGAAAGGTCGTAGATGCCATAACTGTAGGTGGGCGATTGGAGTGGAACGCTAAGTTGGGCGGTGGTTTCAACGGGATTAGGGAAAACCGATAAATTGCAGGCGTCGCACTTTTTTATCTTTCCGCTAACGTCGCTGGGCTGCTGAAAACCTTGCCGCAAAGCAGTATTATCGCCAGAAAACCGTTCGGTGTTTGATGATTGTCCAACTGTTTGCTTAATGTGATAGCCCTCGCCAAAGTTTGTGCCGCCAGCTGTGCCAATGGATTGGCGTTTCAGGGTTTGGGATGATACAGTTTGGGTAATTAAACAGAGAAGGAATAGGGAATTTAAGGCTATTGCCACCGGTTTTATCTGTGGGAAGAAGAAGGAAGAGTTAGTTAAATGTCTCATTTTATCAATGTTTACAAGGACTGAGAAGGGAAAACTAAAAAATGTTAAATCGCTAAGTCAATCGGCAAATCTAATGAATATCTAATACAAAGATTCGCAATTAAAATTTCGTTTTTCTTTTTTTCGACTATCAGTCATTCCAAACTATTTGAGCTTGAAAAGTTTGGTCTTGAAATAAAAGCTAAAACCCCCACATTTCACTCAAATCGGAGTGCTTCGATGGGGTCGAGTTGCGATGCTTTTATGGCGGGATATATCCCGGACACTAATCCCACAATAAAACAAACCACTACGCCCAAAAGTATCCACATCCAGGGGATAATAAAGCCGCCGCCGAGGAAAAGCGAGGTGGAATTGCCAACTAATATGCCCAGAATGATGCCAACTATGCCTCCCAGCTGGCAAATTACTAAAGCTTCTACCAAAAATTGCTGGCGGATGGTTTCGCTATTGGCTCCGATGGCTTTCCGAACGCCAATTTCGCGTGTTCTTTCGGAAACCGACACCAACATGATGTTCATTAGGCCAATAGCAGCCCCCAAAAGGGTCACCACACCGATGATGGTGGCTGCTGCGGTTACATAACTGATGTTTCCGATGAGCATTTGGGCCAAATTGTCGCTTTTTACGATGTCGAAATTGTCTTCTTCGGATAGTTTTACCCGCCTCACCTTGCGAAATACACCCCGGGCTTCCTCTGTTGCGGCTTCGAGCATGGGTTGGTTGTCAACCAATACATTAAGGACATAACTCATGCCTACTCGGCCAAAGTTTTGGCGGCAATTGTTGAGTGGAATGAGGCAAACCTTGTCGCCCCCGAAGCCCATGCTGGTTCCTTTCTCCTTCAGTACGGCAATTACTTTGTATTTGCCGCTTCCCACGGAAATAATTTTGTCAATGGGGTCAATTTTATTGGGAAAAATCTTCGATGCCACCTCTTTTCCAATCAAAACCACATTGGTTCCGTATTGCAAATCGTGGGGAGAGTAGTTTCGTCCGCGGTCAATTTCGTAACCCGAGGAGGCAAGGTAATGATCATCGCAACCAAACACCGTAATGTTAGGATTGGTTTTCAAATTGTTGAATCGAATGGTGCTGGCCTGTGATGCCAAGGCCGAAACGCTGACGGTGGCCGGGAAACTAAACTGTTCGTTGAACTGTTTGGCCTCATCCCAGGATATTTCGCGGTACTTTTTGGCCTTTTTTCCGCCCTTTCCTATCTTAATCATCATTCCCCTGTTCCGAATAGTAAAGGTATTGGCACCCATGCTGGTAAAATTGCTGCTAATGCTGCCTTTTATGGAGTCAATTGCGGTGAGAATGCCTATAAGAGCGGTGATTCCGAATGCAATAATCATCACCGTGAGGATGGTTCGCAACCATTGCCCACGAATACTTTGCAGGGCGAGGAAGATGTTGTCGAGGAGGGTCAATTTGGTAGTGAGTAGAGAGTATTGAGTAATGTGTAGCGGGTAATGAGTAAAGCGTAGAGGTTATTGATAAATATTTAGAAAGAAAAGAGAATGCGTAAGCCTCTCAATACTCAATACCCTCTACTCTATACTTCCTACTCTCTACTTCCCTCCGTACATCTTCATCAATTCTTGCTGAGTTACCTTTTTGTAATCGGCCGGAACGATGAATTTGCTGTCGTCGATGGGTTCTTTTTTAACCGATTTCGCCGTAAGGGTCATTTTCATGCCTTTTTGGGCAACGGTATATTTCAAAAGCATCCCCTTTATGTCCTTAAATTGGTCTTGGGCCGACGCCGAATAGTTTTCGGTGCCGAAATCGTCGGTGTAATACACATCCACTTTCATTCCGCTCTTGTCTTCGAGGATAGCGTGCTTGCACTTGTGGCCCGCAATTTCCAAATTGTCACCTGCATCGGCTGTTGTAAGTTTCAAATCCGATTGAGTTTTGTCCTTCATGTCCTCAGGGTTAAGCACAATGGCCATTTTGTTGCCCATCATGTCCATAAGGCTCACCACTTCCTTGGTTTTTTTGTCGGTGATGGTAACATTTTGCATACCCATACCCATTTTCATTTCAATACGGTTTTTGTTTTTGCCAATCTGGATGGTGGTTTCAGTGGGCATCATGGCAGCCATGAGTGCAGCGTTTTCGCCTGCATCGGGCATCGATATTGCATACACAACGGTGCCTTCAAATTGGGCAAATCCACACAAAGAAACCAGCGAAAGGGCAAGGGAGAGGAAAAATTTGTTCATTTTAAGATTATAATTTTGGTGAGCAAAAGTAGGCAGATGTTGCTTTGGAAAATGGGGTATAGATTAGAAACCCTTTAGGGTTTAATAATGTTCTGAAAAGTGCTTCACCCCATTAATAATGTGTGAAAGCTTCTCCTCCGAAACGTAGTCGCCACCGGCATATCGAGGCAAGGAGAAAAGATGATTAGCGTTGGAAGGAAATAAATTTCCGGGCTGAAATGTAACCCCTGTTTCAAATTCATACCGTTCAGCAATTCCAAACTCCCGTTCGCCACATTCATTCGGCGAACCATAAGGATAAGCAAAATGTTTAATTTCTTGTCCACACACCTCTTCCAACTTGATTTTACTGTCCAAAATCTCCCGTTCGGCTTGTGCTAATTCCAACTTCTTTAAAGGAAGATGATTCACTGTATGTGTCCCGATAGTTACGAGAGGATGTTGGGCTAATTCTTTTGTCTGAGAGAAGGACAAAGCCACCGATTGCGTGAAGCGTTCATTCATTTCTTCATCCAAACCAAATAATCCAAGCAATTCTGCTCGGCTTAATTTACTTTCTTGAGCAATAATTTCATTTCGCACTTGCCACCAGGCATCAATTTTTTCTGAAATGGTTTCAGCCTTAATATTAATTATACTATTAGGAAATTTAAACTCATGTTCATCGCCCGAAACTAGTTTATCTTCCAGCATATCCCACCAGCGAATCATTGAATGGTTAGGTAAATTTAAGCTTACATATATAATGAAGGGGACATTGTGCTTTTCAAATATTGGAAGACCATAGGTAAGATTGTCGGCATAGCCATCATCGAAAGTAATGGCCACAAACCGGCGGCGGAAATCCTTTTCCAGCAATCGGCGACGCACTTCATCCATGCTCACCATATCAATATCTTTCTTTTTTAGGAAAGAAATGAGCCAATCCAAATACTCCGGTGATGCAGCCATCCCCTGATTCCCGAAAAGTTTGGAATGTTGCTCCTTGGGCAGCACCCGATGGAAGCATAAAATAAAACCCACTCCACCAAACAGCGGTTGGGATATAATTCCATTCGTTTTCACTAGTAGGCCTAAGAGTTTTTGTTTAAGCCAGTCTTGCATTTGTGGGTTGTAAAGTTAGAAATTTATCAAAGTAGGGGCTTGTTCCAATAAAAAAGGGTAATACAAATAGCAATTTAAATACAGACGGGGTGAAACCCATCCCTTCACATAGCAAGACTACTCAGTCATTTTGCCGAAATGATGCAATTTGTTATGTGCCCTTTAAAAAGCGTGTAAGGGTTGCTGATATATTCTCTTTCCGTAAGTAGAAATTTATATCACTGCGAGCTACTTTTCTCTTACCATCATCCAACCGCTTCCATCGGCCAGTTTACTACATTTAAATTGTGGCCCTCCCTTTTTATTGATTCTATTGCAAAGCATATTCGGCCCTTGCCTTTTCCATTTCCATTCGCTACGAGTTATAATCAGCCCCTCCTCTACTTTTAGTGTTAGCAATACTTTACGAACTGGGGAACCATATCCATCTGGGATGGTATTTTGATTTTTTACTTCATCAGGTGTAAGCTTTTTCATTTCAAAACTGAATTAAGTTTAATTTGGAATCAAAATTAGCTACTTTAGATACACACAAATCAACATCAAATACATTTTTTATATTTGAATATCAATTATAATGTACATTAAATATACTTTCATGTACTAATAATATACAGAAATCCACTACATATTACCTTTCTTAATTAGCGTACTAAATGGATACACTATCAAATAACATAGATACACGTTAGTACATATTAGTTGAACTAAAAATTGTATTGAATATAATAAAGAGCTTAATTGTATAACTAATAACTTTAACTGGTATAATTTTAAAACATACTAAAATGGTTACGTTTAAATTTGTTCATTTGATTTTGGCAGTTGATATTGATTCAGCATAATACAATTGAGTAGATTGTTAATTTATTAGCAAAAAAGCTATATTTGATTGCAGGATTCTAAGGTTTGCTGTTTTAGTAATGCAGGGTTCTAATACTAGAATATATTAGCCTTGGTTATTCTGCAAAATGGAAATTAGCCCGAAATTGTTTCCCTAAAAATCAATT
>CANJNG010000059.1 GCA_947475205.1 Bacteroidota bacterium | reverse complement strand
AGTTAGCAAATGCTCAATTCTCATAATTTTCAACATTCCAAAAAACAAATTCCCCATATTTGCCAAAACAAAGAAATATGAATACCCAAACAAAATTTAAGGGGCTATTTCCATTTGCGGCAAAACTATGTTTTGTATTGATTTCGCTATATTTTTTTATGAGCGTTTATCAGCAGGCTTTGGCTCAACCTAATTATCTGATTCAACTGAACAACCAATTAACTCGGCAGCTTATAGATGATCAGTTTTCGCCACCTGTGGCTTCGCGGATTTATGTGTATTCGAATCTGGCGGCTGCAAGGGTTTTGGTGGGTGATGAGTATTTGAAAAAGTTTTCGGGCTTTGGGTGGCAGCCTTCTACTTTTCAAAATGTGGCTGAACCGGAAAGAAATTTGGCTGCTGCACTTGTGTTTGTGCAAGTGGCGGGTAAGTTAGTGTTTGCGACTGCGGATTGGAAAAAAGCTACGCAGCCGATTGTGGATAAGCTGAGCGATAAACTTAGTCCTGAAAGTATCAAACTGGCTGAGCTGTTTGCCACAGAAACGTCCAATATTATTATGCCGCGTGCCGACACGGATGGGTATAAACATAGATTGACCTTTGTGAAATATTCGGTTTCTAAGTCGGATTCGGCTTGGCAACCTACTCCTCCCGGTTTTGGAGACCCAGTTGAACCTTTTTGGAGCACCATTAAACCACTAATTGAGGACAAACAAATCGGATTGGAGGGGTATGGTCCAAATCCATATTCGACAAATCCTGAATCGGCTTTTCAATTGCAATTAAAGGAAGTGTATGATATGGCAAAGAAGAATACCGCGGCTACGCTTGATATTGCAAGGCATTGGGATTGCAATCCTATTCAATTAGGTATTACGGGGCATATAATGCAATTTGGATATAGAATGACTCCGGCCGGGCATTGGACGGCTTTGGCTTGCGATATTTTGGAAACAAGAAAGGCGAATGCTACTGAAACTGCCCTGGTTCTTTCGCGGATGAATGCCGCTTGCTTCGATGCGTTTATTGATTGCTGGACTTTGAAGTACAAGTTCAATTCCATTCGCCCTGTTACGGTTATCAATCGTCAAATGGATGCTGATTGGAAATCTGCCATTGAAACGCCTGCTTTTCCTGAATACCCAAGTGGACATAGTGAAGTTTCGGCTGCGGCTGCGATAATTTTAGGGAATCATTTTGGTGAGAAATTTACCTACACGGACAGTTCTCAGGCAATGTTTAATCTGCCAACTGCAACATTTAGTTCGTTTAAGGAAGCGGCCATACAGGCCGGGGAAAGTCGAATTTTGGGCGGGATTCACTATCGGAAAGCTGTGAATGACGGTTATAAACGGGGAGTTTTGATTGGTGAAGCTGTGAAAGAGAGAACGAAGAAGTAGGGGAAATTATGGGACGCACGATTTGACTGATTTTCTGATTAGAAAACTGATTTTTGCCATAATGGGCGTACCTAAAGGAAATTTGGCGTGCCCCCTTTCAATTTATAGTTGCAGCCTTTTATCTCCATTTCCACAACATTCATTTAAAATGTCTGTTTATGGGTTACGTTTGTACAATGATTTCAAAATTTAGCCCGTTACTCGTTTCATTATTTCTGTCGGGCATTGGTTTAACGCTTCAAGGTTGTTTTATAGCTACGGCTTATACTCATTCGGAATTTAAGCGGGCTAAAGAGCTCACCCCGTTTGATGTGGTGATTGTGCCTGGGGTTCCTTATACCGATACAGCTTTGGGGGATATATTTAAAGCTCGAATACTTTGGGCGAAATATCTTTACGATAATAAACTAGCTAAAAACCTTATTTTTTCGGGTTCGGCAGTTTATAGCCCTTATGTAGAAGGGAAGGTTATGAAGATTTTTGCAGATTCCTTGGGGATTCCTTCCAAGCATACCTTTTCGGAATCAAAGGCAGAACACAGCACCGAAAACGTTTATTACTCTTGGCTAATGGCAAAGGAAATGGGCTTTACGAATATAGCGGTAGCTTCTGATCCATTCCAAATATTAATGCTGAAATCGTTTATCAGAAAAAGAACTCCGGGAGTAAATACTATCCCAATAGTTTTTCAGTGGATTGATATGAAAAAAGTTTTACCTAAAATCGATCCTGCCACAGCAGTGAAAAAACACTTTGTTTCTATAATGGAAAAGGAATCATTTAGTGAACGATTCAAAGGGACAAGAGGAAAGAAAATAAAATTTGTATCCGATTCAAAAATTGATTCTGTGGAGGTATCTCCAAAAGATTGATGAAAAATAAAGTTGGAGTGATTACCAACTATCCCAATACAACCAACTCAAACTTGTAGCTTTCCATAATTTGGTTTGCTAAAAGTTTCTTACAGGCTTCGTCCACTTTGGCTGTAGCAAGTTCTTTTGTGTCGGCTTCGATTTCGAGGCTAATGTGCTTGCCAATTCTTACATTAGTAATCTCAGGCAAACCAAGGTTTTTCATACTTCCGCTTACGGCTTTGCCTTGTGGATCTAAAAGTGCCTTTAGTGGCATAATGTCAATTTCTGCTTGGAATTTCATAAAGAGTAGTGAGTAATGAGAAAAGATTAGAGAGAAAATAGATTAGGTTTTGATTAATCGGGGTTCAATAAGTTTATACCATGCCACCGACCAAATTATGTAAAAACCTATAATGATTGGGGTAGCGTTAAACTGAAAGACTGCAATCATAATGGCTGAAACTATTAGGAAGATGTAGCGATTGGCGTTGTTTCTCCACGAAAAGTCTTTGAATTTTAAGGAGAAAAGCCTTATTTCACTAACGAGTAAGATGCTCATAATTAGAGAAAGTCCGCACAAAAAGCCTGGGTGATAGATGATGTCGATATAAATTAGTTTATCGGAAAATTTAATAAGGGTTGGTAAATGAAAATGAAGCAAAAGCGGAAAGGAACATAATAAAAGAGCATTTGCAGGTGTAGGTACACCAATAAAATCAACGGCTTGGCGAGGGTCGATGTTAAATTTAGCCAACCGCAGTGCCGAGAAAGCCGCCATAATAAAAGGGAAGTATTTCATTACAGGATATTGCGTAAATACATAATAACTCGACCAGTTAAAATTCATGCTTTGCTGCAAAAGGCAATAAACCACTACACTAGGAGCCACCCCAAATGAAACCACATCGGCCAAAGAATCTAATTCTTTACCAATATCACTATATGCACCAAGTAAACGAGCCGCAAATCCATCAAAGAAATCAAGAATGGCCGCAACATACACATAGATAGCGGCATCGGCCAATTGGCCTTCAAAAGCAGTAACCACAGCCATACATCCGCAAAGCAGATTACAACAAGTGATTATATTGGGAATATGTTTTTTGATGCTCAATACGGGCGGCGAAGGTAGGAATACAATTACGAATTTTGAATTAGGAATTACACCCTGCTCGGAGAGTACGTACTAAACAATTATAAATAGAAGTAATTTATTAGAATCAAGCGATTTAGGATAAGAGAAAATTTTGCTAAGCATATATTTATTAGTTTTTAACTAATCGGAAAGTTTTAGATTCTCGTTTAGCTTCAACATTTAAAAAATAGCTACCGGTGCTAAGGTTTGCTATTCGTAAGCCTTCACTTGGCCATTGATTACCTGTTTCAACTTTCTTACCGCAAATATCCGTAATGCTCCAAGTGGTAATACTTCTGGCTGTTATAGGGTAGGTATAAATGTAATCCTGAGCAGGGTTTGGCCAAATCTTAAACTCTTCGGGTTTTAAAGATACTATCCCCAAAATGGCTGCTGATATATCCAATACAAAAAAACCATTTTGCATATCATTCGCAACTATTAGCCCACCACCAAAATCTACATAACTACCCCAGTTTCCGGCATAGTTGCCGTGATTTGAGGTTGGAGTTGATTGGTAATGCGTATCAAAATAACCAATCCTTTTCGGGGTTTCGTTATCATAAACATCATACAATTGGATTCCGTCTTCGTAATTTGATAAAACGCAAATTTTTGAATCACCGAGAAAATAGACATTATGTGGCGTTGCGGAATCGGTACCAGCAAAGTTTGCTGTTATAAATGGAGCAGAAATATCGCTCACATCTACCACTTTGGCAGGAAGAGCCTTAGGTACTTCATCGGTCATAACTAAAGTTTTACCGTCTTTACTCCAGGTGCTGCTATGGTTATAACCCGATTGAGGATAGCCAGACAGGTTAGATACGAAGTGAAATTTGTTCTGCGTTTTGTTATAAGTAAAAATATACAGCCCATCATATCCACAGGAAGCAAAAATGGTGTCATTTCTCACCTGCATATCATGCACCTGATTTCCGGACAAAGTGTAATCGGTATCAAGGCGGCGAAGCAATAAAGGTTTTTCGGGATTTTGAAGTGAATAAACATTCATCGAGGAAAAATCGGGAGCAGCGGGGTTTGTTTTAACGCTTCCACAATACAATTTATCGCCATCAATAAACAGGGTGTGAGTGCGTGAAAAAATGCTATCGCTATCCATCACTAAATGCACAGAATCGGGCAAGTAGCTGAGGTCGGCAATTTGAAAACTGTTTGGGAAATCGTCATCACTAACCATATAGGCATATTTGCCGTAAGTTTGATATTCACGCCAAATACAGTTGTCTCTCCGTCCGGCAACTTCATCACGCAAAACAGGTTGTGCAGGATTCGTAACTTCAATAAACTTGGTAGAGCGGCTGGTGCCAACAATAGCATATTTTCGGTTATCGGCAGGGTTTGTCCAGCCCCAACAGCCGCTGTATCGAATTCCGAAGTGTGGTTCTAAAGTTATAGTTGTATCGTCATAATGACTGAGCATTGTAACGTTTTGCGAATCGTAAGTTTGGCCATAAGCAGTTGTGAAAGTTGAGTAAATTAAACCGAATAAGGCAATTTGTAAAAACGTGATTCTCATAATGAAGCAATTGAAAAGTGGTGCAAAAGTATTGGGTTGTAGCATTGAGATGACAAAAGGCAGTTTTTACTTTAGTAAATCTGAACTTAAAATTACTAACTTTGCTTTCATTTGTTGATGAAAAATTGCCTTTAAAAGCAATCAATTACCTTTAAATACTCAATTAATATGCTTGCCGCAAACTTTATTGATTCAAACTTAGAATCTGAAATTACGCAAAACGGATATGTAGTTATCCCAAATTTCCTGAATAGGGAAGAAGTGAATTATCTGTATGAAGTTTATACCAATTATCATAACGAAAGAGAAATTGGCTGTTGGAATAGTTTATACGATTTGCCTTTGGGCTACGGGATGGAAATTTCGGAGAAGATAACCGCATTGGCTCAACAGAAATTGGGGAATTACTTCAAAAACTGGAAATTTCCGGTGGCAAATTTCATTGTGAAAAACCCCGGACAAGGGCATGAAAGCCTTGTACATCGTGATGACAGTATGCACGATGAATCACAGATTCAATATCGCCAATGCTGGGTACCCTTAGTGGATTTAACCCCCGAAAATGGTGCTTTGTATGTAGTGCCGGGTAGCCATAGACTCTTTACCGATGAGCGACCCATGTTTGCCCGTTGGCCTTTTGAACATCTACGCCCACGTTTAGAAAAAGAATTTGTGCCTATTTATGCCAAGGCAGGTGATATGATTGTTTATTTAGAAAAAACATTGCACGGTTCGCCTAAAAACTTTACTAATGAGCCACGGCCTGTATTTCAAGGGGGAGTAATGCACCAAGATGCTACGCCACTTTTTACCAAGTATATAAAGGAAACAAACGAAGTGGAAAGTTATGATGTGGATTTGAATTTTTTCCTAAACAAAGAATACCTCAAGCCAGTTGTTGATGCTAAATACCCTTTAGTTAAGAGAGTTAAATTTGAAGTGCAAGAAATTTCGGAAGCAGATATTGATTTGTTTTATGAGAATTTTAAGAAAGAAAGTTTGTTGCTAGTTTAAATATCTTCGCCCATAAATCCCATTGCATGAAAATACAACTGTTACCATTTGCTCTGCTTATTTCCTTCATCACTCAAGCACAGCAAGTGCTACACGATGGAAACGATTACACCGAAATAGTTTTTCAGTTTCAAGAACCACAGTTTAATTCCGTAAATACAGGACAGGGCAATGCGATTATCCCGATACTTAAAGGCACAGTTTCAACACTGGAAAATACTGCTCCACATTTGCTTTCCGCTTCAGCTTCGGTAATGATACCGAAAGGTGCAGAAACCTCAGTTGAAGTTATTAGTTCAGAATTTCTGGATAGAGAAAATATCCTTATCGCCCCGTCGAAGGGTAACCTGAAACGGAATATTAACCCGGCAGAATTACCTTTTGTCTATGGCAATGTTTATCAGCAAAACGCTTTTTATCCAGCTACGATTGCAGCAGTTGGCCAGAAATACATTTTGAGAGGAAGCAACGGGCTTTCCGTTAAAGTTTCGCCCTTACAATATAATCCTGTAACGAAAACATTGAGAGCTTACAGTTCAATTACTGTTAGGGTGAATTATACTTTTCCGAATAATCAATCACTGCAAAAAAGCAATACAACGAGGGATATGGATGGACTTTTTCGCCACCGGTTCATTAATTATTCTCAAGCAAAATATAACACTGTGGGCGAAAGGGCTAAGCTGTTAATCATTGCTCCGGCCAATTATTTCACCGCCTTAGAACCCTATGTTTTATGGAAGAAGCAAATTGGTTATGAAGTGGAGGTAGTTGATTATGCCACTATTGGCAGCGATGTAAATTTGGCTCAATACATTGCCGATAGCTACCACAACGACAATACGGGCTATGTACTCTTGGTGAGCGATCATCAGGTTGGCGACCCAAACCATGTGCCTGCTTTCAACACAAATTATGGATATAGCGATAACTACTACGCGATGATTGATGGTGGCGATTGGTATCCTGAACTGTTTATGGGAAGATTTTCGGCAGCTACAGAAGCTCAAGTGCAAACTATGGTGGAACGGGTTATTCGATACGAAAAATTTCCGCAAGCCAACGGAAACTGGTATAACCAAGCAGTGGGTATTGGTTCAGACCTTGGCCCCGGCGACAACAATGAAATGGATTGGGAACACGAACGCTTGATTGGTCAAAAACTCACCGGATACACTTATGCCCATTTCAATGAATTGTATGACGGCACTCATACCCAAAATGATGCATCGGGCAATCCAAGCGATATTGATTTGGCAAATTTGCTCGAAACCGGTCTTTCCTTTATTAATTACACGGGCCACGGCAGCGAATCGGAAATTGTAACAACGGGCTACAACAATTTAAATGTAGATATGCTCAACAATACCGATAAGTATCCCTTTTTTGTTTCGGTGGGATGCGTAAACGGTAATTTCACTGACCAAACCTGCTTTGCCGAACATTGGATGCGAGCCACTGCCGATGATGGAAGTGCCGCCGGGGCAATAAATGCATTTATGAGCACCATTAACCAAAGTTGGGATCCGCCAATGAGTGCTCAGGACGAAATTGTGAATATTCTGACTGAACAATACGCCGGGTTTTCGCCCAAGATATTTGGTTGCTTAGCCAATAATGGTTTGATGAAGATGAATGATGATTACGGCCCCGATGGGGATGAAATAACCGCAACTTGGGTAAACTTTGGCGACCCGACTACTATGGTTCGAACAGCAATACCAACACCTTTAGTTGTTAATCACGATTCGGTTGCGGGACTTGGAGCTACTACCATTACCTTTAATTCACCAAACGAAGGGGCAACTGTTTCTATTACCCAAAACGGAATAGTTTTAGGCAGTGGAGTGGTTACCGGAGGCAGTGTTACCATTACTATTGATGCTTTGGCTACTACGGATAGCTTGGAAATTACCGGATTTGCCTTCAATACCGTGCCTTATTTGGGAACCATGTCGGTTTCTTCTACGCCTGTTTCGGTGAAGAATTTGCCAATTAATTCTTTTCAACTATTTCCAAATCCGGCAAATACTTTTATAAACATTACTTTTAGCCAAACCAACGATTTGCCTTCTGAAATTAGCCTTATCAATAGTTTTGGGCAAGAGCTAAGGCATTTTTCTAAACCCAATAAATTAAAAACTACTATTGATTTGGAAGGCATAGCATCAGGGGTGTATCTAGTGAAGGTGGCCGATGCTAATGGAATTTCAACCAAGCGAATATTGGTGGAAAAGTGATTCTCAAACGTAAATATTTTGATTGTAAAAAAAAAGTGTAGCTGATATAGCTACACTTTTTTTTTGAAAAGGATATTTTGAGGTCAGACGGATAATAAATTGGCTGTCTCGTTACAAACTTACCTTCACACAAACAAAATTTCTAAACAAAATCACCCACGGTATCATTCTTTTGATATTTTTAGCGTCTGAAATTTACCCTAATAACTCTTTACTGAAATGGACAAAAATCTTTGGCTTAAAAATTATCCTCCAAGCATCCCTCATGAAATCAATACACACACATTTAATAATGTGGTGGAAGTATTTGAACAAAGCTGTAAGAAATTCTCGGGGCTTCCGGCCTTCGAGAATATGGGAGCTATCCTTACTTACGATGATTTAGAGCGGAAGGCTACCAATTTTGCCACCTATCTGCAAACCAAAACCGACCTCAAACCCGGCGATAAAATTGCTTTGCAAATGCCTAATATTTTGCAATATCCTATTGCAATTTATGGTGCGATGAAAGCAGGATTGATAATCGTAAACACCAACCCGCTATATACTCCCCGGGAAATGGAACATCAGTTTAACGACAGCGATGCTAAAGCCATAGTAATTGTAGCAAACTTTGCCAGCAGTCTGCAAGAGATTTTGCCCCGGACTAAAATCAAACACATTATCCTTACTGAAATTGGCGACTTGATGGGTTTCCCGAAGAAGCATATCGTAAATTTTGTATTGAAATATGTAAAGAAAATGGTTCCGGCATATAGCCTCCCCAATACCATTTGCTTTTCGGACACCGTAGCTGACCAAGGAACAGCTTTCAAACCCGTAAAAATCCAAGCCGATGACACTGCCTTTTTGCAATACACAGGCGGAACCACAGGCGTATCGAAAGGTGCGGTGTTGAACCATTACAACATTGTGGCTAATATGGAACAAATGAATGCTTGGATGCAAAGCGGAGTTGTGGAAGGGAAGGAAACCATTATTACGCCCCTCCCTCTTTATCATATCTTCTCGCTTACCGTAAACTGTATGGGCTTTATTTCCAAAGGGGGTAAAAACGTTTTGATTACCAACCCTCGCGATATACCCGGATTTATAAAGGAATTGAAGAAACAGAAATTCACAATCCTTACGGGAGTAAATACCTTATTCAACGGTTTGCTTAATAATGAAGAGTTCAAGACTGTAGATTTTTCACACTTAAAGATAACAGTTGGCGGAGCAATGGCTATTCAACGCCAAGTGGCCGAACGCTGGAAATTGGTTACTAATTGCCCTTTAACAGAAGGTTATGGTTTAACAGAAACATCTCCGGCAGCATCGGCAAACCCTGTATTGAAAGGTGAAATAATAGGCACTATTGGTTTACCCCTTCCAAGCACCGAGTTTATGCTTGCCGATGATGATGGAGTGGAAGTACTCAGAGGCGAACCAGGTGAAATATGGATAAAAGGGCCCCAGGTTATGCAAGGCTATTATAATCGTCCCGATGAAACGGCCAAGGTTATTACCCCCGATGGCTGGCTAAAAACAGGCGATGTAGCCATTTTTACCGATGACGGTTTCTTTAAAATCGTGGATCGTAAAAAGGATATGATTATTGTTTCGGGCTTTAATGTTTACCCCAATGAGGTGGAAGATGTAGTGTCTGCTTGTCCCGGTGTGCTTGAAGTTGCTGCAGTGGGTGTTCCTGACGATAAATCATCGGAAGCAGTGAAGATATTTGTGGTGAAGAAAGACCCAAACCTTACTGAAACAGATATAATGAAGTATTGCCGCGAAAACCTTACGGGTTATAAAATTCCGAAGCACATCGAGTTCAGAACTGAACTACCTAAAACAAACGTAGGAAAGATTTTGAGAAGGGCTTTGCGAGATGAAGTGAAGAAATAAGGTTTCATTTTAATATCCTAGCCTATCGGTAGATTGTTGAGGTATGTGCTTCATATGCTATTATCCAAGGCTTGAAATGTATCGTTCAGATTGCTAATCATTGAGGAATCTTATCTGCTGCACTGTATAGTTTTTAGGATTTCATCCTTTCCTAAAATTTAATATTCTATTTCGCTTTGGCAAATACTTTTGTCGGCAATGCCAACACACAATTCGGGTAATTTATCTCAAAAGCCGGCCATTTACATCGGCATAGGTGGTTTTGTGGCGGTAACACTGCTTTCTTTTGCTGGTGGATTCGGCATTTTGTCGGCGGTAATAGGTTCAGTCTCGGGATTAGCCGTTGGATTTGTAGCTTTTTTTGTTTTTCAGAAATTTATTGAAACCATAATCAATGAAAAGGTAAAGCTCATTTACAAACTAACGGGAATGCCCAAAACGAGCGATAATCCAACCAAGGAAGAAACTGATTTACTTGAAAAAGCGGCCAATGATGCTCAAAATTGGTCGAAAACCAATCAATCGGAATTGGAGAACTTAAAACGGTTAGAATCCTATCGTCGGGAATTTATCGGCAATGTGTCGCATGAACTTAAAACGCCAATTTTCAACATACAAGGCTATATTCATACCTTGCTGGATGGAGGATTGGATGACCCTGAAATCAATACCGACTACCTGAAACGTGCCGATAAAAGCGTGGACAGGATGATTACCATTGTGGAAGACCTGGAATCAATTACTCAATTGGAAAGCGGGGTTATTAACCTCGATATAAATCGTTTTGATTTGATTGATTTAATTAAAGATGTGATTGAAAGTGTGGAGAAACGGGCGAAAGACCGGGATATAAAAGTAAAGCTGGATAAACGCCACGAAAAGGTGGTGAAGGTGATGGCCGATAAAGACCGAATGGGACAGGTGCTAACCAATTTAATTACCAACTCGGTGAAATATGGTAAGAAAGGCGGTAGAACCGAAATTCAACTATTTGATACTGAAGATAAAATTTGGGTAGAGGTATCCGACGATGGCATTGGAATATCGGAAAAGCACTTGCCGAGGGTGTTTGAACGTTTTTACCGAATTGATAAAAGCCGTTCGAGAGAGGCTGGGGGCAGCGGCTTAGGTTTGAGCATTGTTAAACACATTATCGAAGCTCATGAGCAACAATTAAACGTAAAAAGCAAGGAAGGGGAAGGAACTACGTTTTCGTTTTCGCTACAAAAAGCCGAGAAGTAGGCAGCTGAGGTGACAAGGCTGAGAGGCTATATTTGTGACAAGGAGATATTGCAATTGAACAGTCTTTGGCAACAATTCGATAGCTGTAATTTTTAAACCAGCCCCATTTCATCTACATTTCTTTTTAATTTTTTAGTCTTATAAGTACCTTGTTACTTATGATAGCTTATTTCTATGTACATAGAATTAGGTTATGATTTCAGTAAGCCTATTTCCATGTACATGGAATTGCGTTATAATTTCAGAAAGCCTATTTATATGTACATGGAATTGTGTTATGATTTCAGAAAGCCTATTTCCATGTACATGGAATTGCGTTTTAATTTCAGAAGGCCTAATTCTATGTACATGGAATTGGGTTATTATTTCGGAAAGCCTAATTCTATTTATACAGAATTCAGCTTTAAAGGGCTAATGGCACAATTCTGAAATTTGAAATGAGCAATAGATTCAGTATTTCCTCACTCTTTTTGCCTTTAACCTTAGACTTCGGGGCGGATACTTGGTTATGTCAATAAAGGTTGTTCCCCCCATAACATAGGCATCAATTACGCCTGTTAGTATGCGGTCGTAAATACTTTCCGAACGCATACCTTCCTTTGTAGCCACCTGCCCCACTGTTTTTAGATTAGCAAATGGGGGAGGGGTTAGCATCATAGTTTCGCCGGGTTGATATTTAAACTTATCGGGAATGCTACTGCCAAGTAATTTATATTTTCCTCTGAAACTCTGCATTGGAGGAAAAGTCAAAATGTTAATAAGCACATAACCGCCAAGCTTATAACCTATAATGTTCTTGCGGCGGATACGATCCATTATGGTTTGATTTTTTACACCACAAAGCCCGGCATACTCACTTAGGGTAACATATTCTTTCAAATAATGAATCATAATTGATAAATTTTATGCGAAAATATGAAAAAAGTTGCTGAAACGAAACCCTTGATTCTATTGGGTTTCATAAGGGTGCAATAGTCAATTTAGGGCAAAAAACAGGGGCTAAGAACTGTGGATTCTGAGAAATTTTAGTAAAAGTTTTTTGGAAACTGTGAATTTTAGTACTATACTTTTGCTGAAAAATTTAAATGAAATGAAAAAATTATTCCAAACAATCTTAGTAATTTTTAGCAGCCTTAATGCTAATAGTCAAACTAACTATTTATTCACACCCGATGTTTTACCACCGGCCACAATGGGTAGCTATTACGACCAAATACTTTCATTTACTGTGCCCTATACTGCTATTATGGATCCTTCACTTTTTGGATTACCCGCTAATGTCACGGGAAGTTCTGCAACAGAAATTACGGTGAGTGAAGTTACTTTTACTGACTCCTTACCTGCTGGACTTTCAGCTGTTTTTGATGTTGCATCTGGAACATACAGTGCCGGACAATCGGGAACATTGCATATTTATGGAATACCTACTTCCCAATTTAATTCTAGTATTAAAATCAAATCCCTGACTTCAGGGACAATGGTAGCTCAAAATCAAACAATAACTTTTCCTGGTATAATTTCACCGGGAGGTTTTGAAATTCCTGCCCCACCAAAAGTTTTTGACCAAGTAATTCCATTTGATAGTGCTTCTAATGTGCTCTGTTCCTCTTCCTTTAACCTTGCCCCCAATCCTTCAACACCAAATCATTGGTTTTTGGTTCCTTCAGCATCTATAACTGGTGTCCCCCCAATTACCTATATTTTTGATTGGGGCGATGGCTCTTCTTCTACAATTACAAATCCCGACATTTATCATACCTATGACTCGGCGGGTTATTATACTATTTGCCTTACCATTAATGACAATGCTGGTTGTTCTGCAACCTATTGTGATTCTTCCACCTATCTTTACAAAACAGATGCATCAATGGTAACATTACAAGTAGTGAACGAACTACCAAACAGTATTAGCAAAATAGAAGAAGATGGTAATGTTTTTAATTGTTTCCCCAACCCCTCCTCCGGCACCATCCAATTTGAACTTTCTCAAAAAAACACCCAATCCGTAAATATCCGCATCAAAGATTTGCTGGGCCGCGAAGTATTAGGCTTTAAGAACATTGCCCCAAAAGGCACAATGGAACTGCCAAACCTTCACGGGCTTTATATCTTGGAAGCTGAGGCGGGCGGAAATACTGTGGTCGGGAAAGTGGTGGTGAGGTAGGAGAAAATTTCTGTTTCCTAAAACTATTTTATGTTAAACTTGCATCCCAAATTTAATTTATAAAATAATCAATTAGAAAAATGAAAAGAAATATTCCTCTTCTTTTGGCAATTTTAGCTACCAGTCTAAGTTCTTATTCACAAACTACACAGCCCGAGAAAATAATTTTAAGGGATACTGTATATGTTGATGACCCCAAGAATCCGGGTTCCATGTTAATGAAAATTGAAGAAACTGTGAAATATATTGCGAATCTTGGCAACTACCCCCACGGCAGCAAAATAACTGAGAGCGAGTTTAAAAGTTCACCCGGGCTTGTGCCTGTGGCTAAAGATGTAGCAATTACTACTTACGAAATGGAGTTTAACAGCAGTAAAAATAACCGTTTAATGAAACGGCAAAGTAATGTTTTTGGGCCTGAAATAGACGGTGAACTAATGATAACAGGCTCTGATGGAATCGTAACATTTAAAGCTATTAAAGGAAAACTAAATGGAAAAGAAGTGGAATTTCAAGATATTAAGATAACACTCAAATAACCGAATCCATTAACCTCAGGAGTTGATATTCACTTTGAATATCTATATTACTCCGCATCCATAGCCAAACGAAAGCCGGCATGGTAGCAGCGTTCGTCGAGGGTAACTTTATCGCGTTTTGATACTCGGCATCTATCTTCATGATCTTCCCACGAGCCACCACGCATAACCTTTGCAGTGCCTTCGGCTGGCCCTTTCGGGTTTTCTGTAGGCGATTTTTCGTAGTAATCTTTATCATACCAGTCGCTGCAGAGTTCAACGGCGTTTCCGCTCATGTCATAAATGCCAAGTTCGTTGGGTTGTTTGCTACCCACAGGTTTGGTGGTTTTGCAGTTATTTTCGCAATACCAAGCCACATTACTTACTGCCGTATCTCCCGAATATTTATAGCCTTTGCTTAGGTTTCCGCCTTGGGCTGCAAATTGCCATTCAGCTTCAGTAGGAAGGCGGTAGTTCTTTCCGGTAAGGGCGTTTAGTTTGGTGATAAACTTTTGAATTTCGTTCCAACTAATTTGCTCAATGGGGCAGGTTGGGCAACCCTTAAAATCGCTAGGATTTCGACCCATAATGCCTAACCATTGTATTTGGGTTATTTCATATTTGCCGATGCAATACTTAGGGAGCGTTACCTGATGCGGTGGATCTTCGTCACCGCTAATACCCGCTCCATACACCCACTTTTGCCCCATCGTGAACGTGCCACCGTCAATACAAACCATTTCGGGGTATTTGGATTGAGATAGGATAGGGGAGTGGGCTGTTTCTGATGAGCTAACTTTAGTTGATTTGGGTTTAGCCGCAACTGGTTTCGATTTGGATGAAATAAATTTCGATTTACCAGCCGTGGTTTTGGGTTTATTGACTGCGGGTTTGGTGGTTTTTGTTTGAGAAAAGGAGTTGGAGATGCAGAAAAAAAAACTAAATGTGATGAGAAGCTGCTTCATAATAAGGTGTCTATTTCAGGATAAATGTATTCACCCAGATAAAGCAAAAATACCCCAAGTAGAGTAGGGTAGGGGTACACTTCGGCTAAGTTATTGGATTAGCAATGTTGATAATTGGCGATATCCGCATCTCACATCCCACGTTTCAAGTCTCCCATCTCCAATCTCTCATCTAAATCTCACAATCACTTACATTTGCCCCTCAAGAATCCCATTGCCCAAAGTATATTTATGTTGAAAATTAATACTCTTTTAGCCTTTTTAATTCTCAGTTTATGCTCTTTAGCTCAGCCAACTGTTGGCCTTATTGATTATCAAGATTCAAATACAGAGGGCTATGTTTTATTTGCACCCATAAATTCCCGAACAACCTATTTAATTAATAAATGTGGCGAAATGGTAAACAGATGGCAAAGCGATTACACACCGGGAATGTCGTGTTATTTATTGGAAGATGGTTCACTGTTAAGAACTGCCGATGCGGGCAATCCTACCTTTGGCAATGCAGGGGGCAGTGGTGGAATAATTGAAAAATATGACTTTGACGGAAACCTTACTTGGACTTACACCTTGTCTACAAACGACAATTGCTTGCATCATGATTTAATTTCATTACCAAACGGCAATATCTTAGCCTTAGTTTGGGATAGATATACCAAGGCCGAAGCTGTTGCAATGGGCAAGGACACCGCCTATTCAAATGACTTTTTATGGTCGGAAAAAATTATTGAGATTCAACCCATAGGAACCGATAGTGGAGCCATTGTTTGGGAATGGATACTTTGGAACCACATGGTCCAGAATTTTGATAGCACTAAGCCAAACTATGCGGCACAATCGGCTCATCCCGAACTAATGGATATTAATTTCTTTCCGGCATCAGCCACTAATATGGATTGGGTTCATATGAATTCTGTGGATTACAACCCAGAACTCGACCAAATAGTGGTGAGCTGCCACACATTTTCAGAAATTTGGATTATTGACCACAGCACCAGCACTGCCGAAGCTGCCACACACACAGGAGGACATTCGGGCAAAGGCGGCGATTTGCTTTATAGATGGGGAAACCCAAGAGTATACGCTCGAGGAGCGGTAGCTGATAAAAAGTTTTACGGTCAGCATAATGCAAAGTGGATAAAACCCGGATTCCCCAATGCAAGAAAAATTATTGTGTTTAATAATGGACTAAATCGCCCGGGAGGAGCATATTCCTCAATTGATATAATCAGCCCACCGCTCGATTCCAACAATGGTTACACTATATCGCCAACCTTAGCTTTTGCACCCCTTGTTCAAGATTGGATTTACACCGCACCCACACCAACCGATTTTTACAGTAGTAATATCTCGGGTGTGTGGCCCATCGAAAATGGTTCGTTTATGATAACTACCGGAGCAAAAGGCGTTTTATTTGAAATTGATAGCAATAAGAATACGGTGTGGAAGTACATAAATCCGGTTTCAGGTTCCGGAATATTGTCGCAAGGAGCTATTCCGGCCACTAACTTAGTTTTCAGATGCGATTTTTATCCTCCAAATTATGCAGGTTTAGCCGGCCAAGCACTTACACCACAAGGCGAAATTGAACTTAATCCCACCGTGCCCTCTATTTGCGACATTGCTTTAGCCGCACCCGATAAGAATAATGCTGAAATTGAATCTATGGTCTATCCAAATCCGAGCGGTGATGTAATATTTATTCAATCCAAAGCAAATGAAGAATTCAACATGGAAATTACGGATGAATTTGGAAGAATTGTCTTGCAAGCATCTCATCAATCTTGTTTGAATATTTCCGATTTATCCAAAGGTATTTACTTTCTAAAACTTAGCAATCTTAACCAAAAGAAACAAGTTTTTAAAGTGGTGAAATAGCAAATCAAGGGGCTAAGTTTTATCGTTTCACAAAACTTAACCTTTAAATTTATAGCACCCCTGCACCTTGCTTACTTTCGCATCCTTATTCCAATTTTATGCAGGGCGACTTTCTCTCCTTTGTCATTAGGGCAGCCATCATTTTAGGCATTGCTGTTTTAGTTGATTTATATTTTTATCAAGCTGTTCTTAGCCTCGTAAAAGATTATTCGCCTGGCAAAAAACTTACTATTAAGCTAATTTACTGGAGTTTTACAGCTTTTACGGCGGGTGTTTTAATTGCCGGATTAATCTGGCCTTGGCAGCTTTGGCCCAAAGTGGCACGGGTGTATATAAATGCTGTGGTGGTAGTTATTTTCTTTTCAAAATTTCTTGGTGTACTGTTTTTATTCATTGATGATATTATCCGCTTGGGCGAATGGATTACAGGATACATTAAATTTAAGGAAGCCCCAGTTAGCCCAGGCCGACATAAATTTCTTACTAATATGGCTTTGTTTTTTGCAGCCGTTCCCTTTGCAGGAATGCTGTATGGAATGGTGAAAACGGCATTTGACTACACGGTTAGGAAAGAAACAGTAAAAATCCCCAACCTGCCTGCAGGCTTTGAAGGATTAAAAATTGTGCAGATTTCAGATATTCACTCCGGCAGTTTTACTTCAACCGAACCACTCGAAACAGCCATCAGTATAATTTTAGAACAAAAACCCGACATTGTTTTCTTCACCGGCGATTTGGTGAATAATGTTGCTGATGAGGTGGAAGATTATATCGAGACCCTATCGAAACTCACTGCTCCAATGGGGGTTTTCTCCATTCTTGGTAATCACGATTATGGCGATTATATGGCTTGGGATAATGCTGAAGACAAAAAGCAAAACCTTGTTCAACTGAAGAATGCTCATAGCCGGGTAGGTTGGAAATTAATGCTCAACGAAAACGTAAAGCTTAAACGAGGCGAGGATGAAATTGCCCTCATTGGTGTTGAAAATTGGGGTAAAGGGGCACGTTGGCCAAAATATGGCGACCTTAAAAAAGCAATGAGCGGTATTGAAGATGTGCCAGTGAAGCTGCTGCTATCGCACGACCCATCGCATTGGGACGCTAAAGTTCGCACCGAAACCCCCGATATAGCTCTTACTTTTTCAGGGCATACCCACGGTTTCCAGTTTGGGATAGAAATTCCGGGAATAAAATGGAGTCCGTCAAAATATTTGTATCCGCAATGGGCAGGGCTTTACACCGAAGGCAACCAGCATATTTACGTAAACCGTGGTTTGGGCTTTTTGGGCTATCCGGGCAGGGTTGGAATTAAACCCGAGATTACGGTAATTGAGTTGCAGAAAGCTTAGCAGGTAATTCTACTCGTTTCGCAAAACCACTATATGCCCCATAATATTCTTTATGGTGGCTGATTCGAAGGTAATTTTGGCTTTGTAAACATATACTCCGGTTTGAATTAAGCCACCTTCATAACTTCCATCCCAAGTTTCATCCAATCCTTGAAGGCGAGTTATATATTCGCCCCATCTGTTAAAGATTGCACAATCAATATCTTTTATGCAGTAGCCCCGAATTCTCCATTTTTCGTTAACCCTATCGTCGTTGGGTGTAAATGCATTTGGAGCATAAATGTAGCCTTCGTTTGGAGCTAAAAATCGTATTGTGTCATTAAGGGTACAGCCATTTATATCTCTAATTGCAATAGGATAGGTTCCAAGACTCAAATCTTCAATTATGGAATCTCGGCCAAATCCTTGGTCGTTCATATTATACTGAAGTGGTCTGGTGCCACCTAATATTGTAGTAATTTCTATATAACCGTTGGGGGCATCACAATCGGGCAATGTAGTAGTGTAATATGCATTTTTGGGAGCTGTGGAATAATCAGATACCAATTCTTTTTGAATAGTTAGTGAGCATCCTCTATTATCTAAAGCAGTTATAGTGTATGTGCCGGCACTTAAACTGTCGTGATGCGTTCTATAATCTTGATACCCGGTGTTATTGAAATCAACCCTTACAGGCAAATATCCACCAACAACTGAATCAATATATATATGCCCATTTGATAGTCCACAAATTGGTCTTTGCACGTCCATTTGAAGTTCCTTTATACCTGGCCCCACCGGAATATAGAATGTGGTATCGAAGGTACAGCCATTGTTATCGAGAACAACTAAAGGGTATGTGCCTGTTAGATAATGTACATAATATGTGTTGGCAGAAGTGCCTAAATTTGAGGCATTATATATATACGGAGGCACACCGCCAGATGCCATGCTAATGTTTAGAATCCCATTTTCCTGCCCACCGCAGCCCTCGGGAATAATAGAAAAACTAACCCAATCGGGTTTGCCGTTTGAAGCCGTAAAAACTAAATCGGTTGCATTATAGGTACAGCCATTGGCATCCATTACTACAAGGGAATATGTGCCTGCATTAATACTGTCTTGAGTAAGTGCCGGACTAAACGGTTGGCCGTTAAAGCTATATTGATAGGGTATAGTTCCACCCGTTGCAGTAAAAACTATAGAGCCATCGGTGCTTGTTCCACAGGGTGGATTACGAACAACACTATTTGAAGATGTAATGCCATTTGCATTACTAAGAGAAATTACGGTATCTTTTTCGCATCCATTTGCAGCAGTAACAGTAATATGGTAGCTACCAGCCGGAATATTAGTGGCAACGTTGCTAGATGTTACATTAGGCACCCAAGTATATGTATAGGTAGTTGTAGGGGTAGGCGAAAGTGTAATGCTACCATCCGACAACGCACATCCGGGAGCTAATGTAGTTGGGCTTAATGAAAATGGGTTTCTAACAAAACAGGTTCCATTGCACTTGTTAATTGTAGGGTTAGCATTAAAAAACCATGTTGGACTTGCATCTACCGACCGAGCCAATACTTTAAAGATTACAGGAAGGGTTCCTCCATAGGAAACTTTTGATGTAGGAAAAGTTGAGGCACCTCCGATAGAACCAATATTTCCACAACTCGGAGGATTTGCAATTAAGGTAGGAGGCAGCGATAGGCCACTGGAATTGTTCCACAAAGCGGATTGGTCTGGGTCGGTGGTCCAATAAACAGCATCAACGAGGCTTCCCGAAGCATCAAAAAGTCCAACGTACTGGTTGGCACTATCTAAAAACCATTTCCCGCCTGCTACTGCTAAATTTGCTGACGAACAATAATCAGATAATTTAATAATTGTGCCGCAACCACCTCCGCCAATAGATAAATATCCAAGAGGGGGAATTGTTGTCCCGGCAGGAATTCTAAACGAGCCTTCCGAACTTGCAGAATTTCCTGAATTGGGAGTAGCAATTAGAAAGCACCCTACATCGGCAGCAAAGCATTGGTCGGCATTATACAATTCAATATACTGTGTGCCCGAATTGGGATTTGAACAATCAACTAAGCACTTATTTTGAGTATTGGTAATATTTACACTTGGATTTATTGCTACTTCGTTTATGAAAACCTGTGCATTCAAACAAAAAGTTGCCAGCAGGAAGAAGGTAATTCCTACACTTTTTCTTAATAGAATAAATAAAAAGTTATTAATTCGCAAGCTAAACAATTAATATAAGTGCAATTTTAGTGGTTTATTTATTGATAGGTAATGTTCCTTTAGAATATTACCATTAGTGAAGTGTTAATTAAATGCATAAAAAATAAATGCAAGCGATGGCTTATTACGATTTATCAAAGCAGGAACGAATAAATGTTAGCACTGAAATTAGCAACACAATTCTCAACGAATTTGAAGGTGGAAAGTTTAGCAATACTATTATTTATTTTTCCGATGAGGATACCTACATTCGAAAGACGGCTTATATAGCTGTTGGACGGCTATATTTTTCCAACAAAAGCTTTCAAACCAGAATCATCGAAATACTTAATAGTCTTTTGCTGCAAGACGATTTTAAAATTCGGCAAACGGTAATTAATTCTGCCGGAGAAATTGGCAAAACTGATTTTGATACTGTGCAACATTTTTTTGATAAAGGGTTGTTTGACACGCATCATTCACCACGAAATGCAGTAATTGGTTCAATCAAGAAAATGGGAGAGGTAAATCCAAAGCCGGTTTTAAGGTGGGCAAAAAAATATTTACACCATGCTGATAAAGAAATTCGACGAGAAATTTGTCATGGAATTGAGCTTAGGGGAAGGGAATTCCCACAAGACATTCTTCCGCTATTACAAGAGTTGCAACACGACAAAACGGCGAGAGTAAGGAATACTTTGGTTCACGTTATCGGACAAATTGCCTATAAAAAAGGGTGTTTGGAAATTGTAATTGAACATCTTAAAAATTGGGACAACAAAGAATTGGTTGCCGATGCTTTGAATGAAATAATTGATGTGCACCATCGGTATCGAAATTTTTCGGCCAAGACACAAACCGAAGCCGTACACTATATTGCTGATAACCTTAGCATGGGTTAAGAAGTGTAATATTTAGTCTGAATCAGTTTATCAGGCTCATCATGTCTCCCATTCTTTTCCTTCCACTACCTTCGCCACTAAAATGCCCCGAATACTTGCAATAGACTACGGAACCAAGCGTGTTGGGCTTGCGGTAACAGACCCCTTACAAATTATTGCTACCCGGCTCGATACCATTCACAGCAAAGACGTAATCGAATACCTGAAAAAGTATTGTGCTACCGAAACCGTTGAAACCTTTGTAGTCGGACTTCCGCTTAGCTTGAAAGGAGAAGCTACGGATGCAAGCCGTTTCGCAAATGATTTCAGCAGATTGCTAAAAAAGCACTTTCCTGATATTCCAATTGTGCGGTATGATGAGCGTTACACCTCCAAAATGGCCTTCCAAACCATGATAGACGCGGGTTTAAAGAAAAAAGACCGTCGGCGAAAAGAATTGGTCGATGGCGTTAGTGCAACTATAATTTTGCAGAATTATTTAGAATCCCTCCCAAAATGATTTATCCCATTGTGGCTTATGGTAGCCCGGTATTGAAAGTAAAGGCAAAAGACATTGATAAAACCTTTCCCGGCCTCGAAAAACTCATTGATGATATGTTTCAAACTATGCACGGTGCAAACGGTGTAGGCTTAGCTGCTCCGCAAATTGGCCTCTCTATTCGTGTATTTATTGCCGATGCCAGCGGCATATCTGATGAGGAACCCGAATTAGCTTCCTTTAAAAAAGTATTTATCAATCCGAAAATAGTTTCCGAAACCGGTAAGGAATGGAGCTACAACGAAGGCTGCCTCAGTATTCCCGGAATTAGGGAAGATATAATGCGTAAACCCACTGTGGAACTTGAATATTACGATGAGAACTTCGTTTTTCATAAAGAAACCTTTGAAGGAAAGCCTGCCCGCATAATTCAACATGAATACGACCACCTCGAAGGGGTACTCTTTACCGATAAAGTTTCAACCCTTAAAAAGAAATTACTCACCGGCCGTCTTGCTAGCATTGCAAAAGGTAAGGTTGATGTAGATTACCGAATGCGTTTTTTGGTGAAGGTGGGTTAGGGGGTGAGGCTTGAGTTTAAGGCATGCTTTATTATGAAAGTGTAGGGTTTTTACCCACCACTTTCTCCAATTATTTCCCATCTTTGATGTCTAAATTTAAACAACATGCTAAAACTCGACATCAAATCATTAATCATCGGTGCATTGGCAACCGTTTCTTTTTTTGCACTCATTAGTTCTAAACCCTTGGAGGGGGATAAGATGGAGGTAGCAATAATGGCAAACGGAGGCATTTCAACTTTTAATAAGGAAACAAAAACATTAGGGTACTTTGACCGGCCGGGAGTGGGGAAAACAGTAACAGCTCCTCAAATATTTACCATTTCAGATGATGGCAGTAGTGTTACCAGAATAAAGTAAAGCTTTTTTAGGTTTGAAGGGATTAGACCTGACAGGTTTTTAAAACCTGTCAGGTCTAAAGTCTATGGCATTATCACCGCCAAAATGATATATGCCAATGGCCCTATTCCAAAACCAAAGAAGGCCAGCACAAAGGCCACTCGTACAATGGTTGGGTCAGTTTCGAAATAGTTTGCAATGCCGCTGCATACTCCAAATAGTTTGCGGTCGGTGCCTTTGGTCAATCGTTTGTTCATGTTGATATTTGTTAAAAGGGTTTCGCTTTTTGATAAGCGAAAGTAGTAATTTCTTTATACAACCTTACCGAACGGTAAGTGGCTATGTTCGGTCTTGCCTACCCCCCTTACAGGTCGGTAAGGGGCTATGTTCGGTCTTACCTACCCCCCTTACAGGTCGGTAAGGGGCTATGTTCGGTCTTACCT
>CANJNG010000058.1 GCA_947475205.1 Bacteroidota bacterium | reverse complement strand
TCGAAAGGGTATCTCGTAACGACGTTTTTCGTCCGTTCTTGCAAACGAATCTGACACTAATATAGTGTGTCTTTCTTCTTGTTTCTCTTTCTCCATTTTGAGTTTTTTGTTTTCAAAATGTGTCAAGTTTTTTTAGGAGATGACAGGTTTCTGTCAATATCACACAACCTACAAAGATGAATACGGTCAAAAGATTGGAGAAAGTGATACAAGGGTAGTACCGTCATCTCGTCTTGAACCTGTTCAGCAACAAATAATATCTTCTTATGTGCCTTCAGTAGACCCTAACTTATTATTACAAGCTGGGGCAATTATGCAAAAGAGATACGAAGAAAACAGGAAATACTTAAACTCATTGTTAGACTGGGTTTTACAACTCAAAAAAGTCAGTACAGACTATAAATTTACAAATACATTGGATATTTACTATACAAGATTACGAAGTTATGCTGGGACAGATGTTTCTTACGACAAGCTAAACGCTATAGAAATGGACTTAAAACTTGAAGTAAGCAATTTTCAGAATAGTAATAAACTGAATAGCAATAGAGAATTAACCGCTAACGATTATTGGAAGAGCGGAAATGAAAATTTTAAAAAGAATAAATTTCAACAGGCTATTCAAGATTTCACAAAGGTTATTGAAATTGCTCCTGAATTTACAGATTCATACCATAATCGAGGATGGGCAAAATACTATATAAAGGATTATATTGGAGCACTGGCAGATTTCAATAAGCAAATTGAATTAACTCCTGATTCTTACACCGCATACTACAATAGAGGTTCCGCAAAGTCATTACTTGGAGATTATTATGGTTCAATAAACGATTACACTAAATCAATAGAATTAAAACCTGACTACTCTATGGCTTACAATAACAGAGGATACGCAAAATTTAAACAAAAAAAATATGTTGAAGCACTTGAAGATTTAAACAAATCAATTGTAATTGACCCAAATAATGACGTTGCTTACGATTCGAGAGCGGAAACCAAATTTGTCATTAACGATATTAATGGGTGCATAAACGATTGTAATAAAGCCTTAGAAATTAACCCGAAACTTGCTAATTCTTATTTTATCAGAGGAAAAGCATATCAGAAACAGGGAGATAAAACAAATGCGTGTGAAAATTGGAGTAAAGCTGGAGAATTAGGTGAAATAGAAGCCTATGAATTAATTACAAAATTTTGCAATAACTAAAGTTTTATAGTTTATGATTTCTGCAAACGTTTCTCAAGCTCATCTACATATCGCTTAGTGTCTGAATAAAAATAGTCATCTCTTGTAAAATCTTCAAAAGCATAAGCTATACTTGTAGGTGAACTTTCTGGATTGAGGAATTCATAAATACCATTATCAATAATGTAGTTTCTTGTTTCGTACTTGACTAAATTCATTTGTGTTTGAGCATATTCTTTTTTCTTCTTTTGAGAAGCAGACAGCCCCAACCTTTCAACTCGGTAATTATTGCAAAATTTATTAAGCCTATTAAAATGTGTCTCTATTTCCTCTTTAGTCATAAGTTTCTATTTTATTTAAAGCATCGTGCCTAACCAACAAAAGTAGACCAAACATAATTACTCAAAACAACTAAAAGCATTTGCACATCCTTTGGCAGTTGTGCTAAACCCAACCGTCAATGCTCCGAACAGAAACAGCCCGAACCGCTAACATGGTATTGAATAAAGAGGGGTGATGTTCGTCCGAAAGTGTGTGCTAAACTTGTTACTTTAGTGCCGCGAATGAACGTTACCGAACCCCTCCTTCTTCAATACCCAAACCGTTGGGCGATAATGCTAACCTTAACCTTATAAGTAGAACAAATCAATAACTATGACTTTCAAAAAACCGATAAATTGGATCTTCATCTTTGGCTTTTACATCATCGCCTTTGTTCTATCGCTTCCATTTAATAGCGGATATTTTTCAGAGCAATTCAACACCATTACGAAGGATACTGTTTTTTATGGCATAGCATTCTTGCCTGCTTGCTTAGGAACAACTATTGCAGCACTATTAGCATATAAGTTTGATAAAAGCACACACAGAACAATCACCTTTTGGGGGAGTAACAAAATTCAAAATACGGTAATCACATTTGTACCATTATTAATTTTCACACTAAGTGGATTGCCCAATGATTTACACTTGAATCCACACAACTATGCCTTTGTTATTTCTATAATCATCTTAATATACTCCTTTGGAGAAGAAGTTTTTTGGCGAGGATATATGATAAATGCTCTCGAGCCATTAAGCAAAATTAGTGGCATACTTTTATTGGGAATCTTATGGTGGGCTTGGCATTTCCCGTTTACTTCAACCTTTGGATTTACAACTTTCTTACCAATTGTATTAGTTAGCTCTTTCTTGATAGGCAAATTTGTAGAATCCACTAAATCATTTCTGACCGCAGCTAGTATACATTCCTTTGTAGTAATAATGAATGTTGCACAAAACAGTCAACGAGCTTTAATTACAGGAGGAATAACAGTATTAGTTTGGTTGGCTATTGGAAAGCTGTGGAAGCCTAAAATTGAACAACAATGAACCCCTGCTGGCAAGATATGGGTATGAAATAATGACACTAGGTAATTCAAAGTCAATTTAGTGACGAGCCTAAAATTTTAAAAGCGGCACCAAGGTTCTCAATCACATCAGTTGCTAGCATGCTTTCCACACTTTGTTTTTCCAAAGCTATATCCGCAGCAAGGCCATGCAGGTAAACTCCAAGCTTTGCTGCAGAAAAAGAATTGTAGCCCTGTGCAAGCAAGCTCGTAATAATACCTGTTAAAGCATCGCCTGTGCCAGCCTTAGCTAAACCTGCATTTCCGGTAGTATTAATAAATGATTCTTTCCCATTTGTAATAAGCGTTTCATGTCCTTTGAGCACAATTATTACCCCTAATTGCTTAGCCTTTGCTATAGCAGTAATTCGGCGGTCTTCTGTTGAGGTATGTATTCCAAATAAGCGGTCAAATTCACCCGGATGTGGAGTTAAAATCGTTTTTGGGGGATACACAGCAAATGTTTTCGACTTTTTTGCATTGGCAATTATTGTCAATGCATCTGCATCAATTACGATAGAAAGATTTTTAGTTTTAAATAATACTTCCAAAATCTTGCTCTTTTTAAGCCCAAGTCCGCAACCAATGCCAACCGCCGTAAAGCCCAAAAAGTCTTTTGGTGAATCAAACTGGTTATTGCTAGCTATTGCCTCAGGAATACTAAGGTTTAAAGTGGTTTTGTTTGTTCCTGAAACAGTTACAAAAAGCTTACCTACTCCAGCACGTAAGCAGGCTCGAGCAGATATAACCGCTGCACCGGCCATGCTTGAACCAACAATAAGCAAGGCCATGCCATGAGTGCCTTTATGCGAATCTTTAGTCCTAGGTATTAATATGCTTTTTGCATGTTCTAAACTCAATTTTTCCATCTGCAATTTTAGACAATAATTTATCTAAAAGATTTTACTTTTAAGGACTTAGTATGAATTATGCAACTTTTCAATTTAATTATGTAACAAAGTCTTTTGGGGTTAAAATCATCTTTGCGGTTGAAAATTACGCTTAAACTATTGAAAATTCCATTCTACATCCAAACGGCCATATTTTTGGTAGGCTTATATGTGTTGGTAAGCATACTCGCACTATCACAAGCCATTATATTGCCTATCATTTACGCAATCCTCTTGGCAATGCTAATGAGTCCGGTGGTAAACTTTTTGGTAAAGCACAAGTTTCCTCGGGCAGTGGCCGTAATCGTAGTAATGCTTTCTGTCACACTCGTGTTGGCAGGGCTAATTGTTCTACTTTCAACTCAGGCTTTGCGGTTAAGTAATGCTTGGCCACAATTAGTAGTAAAATTTCAAGAATTGCTGCTGCAATTAGTGCAATGGATTTCTGCTAGTTTTAACTTAAGTGAATTAAGCATAAATACCTGGATAGCCGACGCCAAAGCCGAACTTATGGCCGGAAGCAATGCTGCTATTGGCCACACCCTTACAAGCATGGGCAGCACACTTGCCGCCGCTTTTCTTACCCCGGTATATGTGTTTATGATTCTTTTCTACCAACCGCATTTGGTAGCATTCACCCATCGGCTATTTGGCACTATCAATAATGATAAGGTAAGCGAAATGCTCAAAGTTATGGAGGGGGTAATTAAAAGCTACCTGGTGGGTCTGTTTCTTGAATTTGTAATTCTAGCTATACTCAATTCATTGGGCTTACTGTTACTTGGCTTTGATTATGCTGTATTGCTAGGCCTAATGGGTGCTATGCTCAATGTAATACCCTACATAGGCGGCCTTATCACCATTTGTATATTTTCCATAGTGGCCCTTATTACCAAAACCCCCGTGTATGTGCTCTATGCTTTTGTGCTTCAAACCACTATTCAGTTTATCGACAACAATTATATAGTGCCAAGCGTAGTAGGGTCGAAGGTGAAACTCAATGCACTTTTCTCGCTTCTTGCTGTAATACTTGGTGCGGCACTCTGGGGCGTGCCCGGTATGCTGCTTTCTATTCCAATTGCAGCGATACTTAAATTGTCGTTCGACCGAATTCATACCCTTAAACCTTGGGGCTTTTTGCTCGGCGATATTCAAATTACCAAATCCAATTTCGGCCTTGGCCATCGCATTAAACTGTATCTGCAAAAGCTTATGAGTAGAAGAATACACAGATAGCTAGTTTTTGGTATAGTATATTGCCCCTTCATAAATAGTAAAGGCTTTACAGGAATCTGAGAAAGGGATTTTAAAGCCCTTCCAATTTTGGAAGGGACGACATATCGGTAGAAAATAATGCCAACATTGATTTTGAAAGGCTCAGCAAAGGAATGTGTGTATCGTGAAAGCCTCGATAATGTTGTGGGTAGTTATGCTAAACTACTTAGCCTTGATGGGCTGGCAAAGGGTGTGTATATGGTGAAGGTAGGGGATGGGAGGATGAGGTGGGTTTGTGATTGAGGAATACAATCACACACAACGACGATAGTCCTCTTGAACGGTTGAAAACCTTCTTGGATACCTTATCAATAAACAATCAATCCAAACTTCCTTTAAAAAACAAATTACTAAAGACAAATATTACACTGATAGAACTGTTTGTGGCTAATTTATTGTTGGAATTTTAGTTTAGGTGAGTTTCAAACTCACAGTACGAATTGCTATTTTACAAACTTGACCGGCCAGTTTTTTTATTCATGCCTCGGGGCTCCCACAATTCACATTTCTGCCATTTTTTCTACTTCTATGGATGAGAAGCCGAATTCTTGGTCTTCTCAGTCTTGAATGAGATGTCAGAAAATAAAATGGGAGGTGCAAAAAACCTCAAAAAACTATACTAAAGCTTCCAACAACCCTAGGAAACTATAGTCGTAGATATGTTTTAAGTAGAGGCCTTATTAGCATTACCTTCGCCGAATGAAATCAGCCCCCAAGACTACCCGAAAACCAAAAGAAAGTGGTTCGGAAAGCAAGCCAGAAAGAAAAACAAAAAGCGATAGTACTCCAGCATTTGAACGTCCATCGGGCCGCAGCGAAAGAAGCGAAAAACCCGAACGTAAAACTACCCGTAAACCCTACGAATCTAAAGCTACAGGCGATTCGCCCGAAAGGAAAACCAGATCCTATACCAAGAAATCAGACTCCGACCGCCCCTATCAAAAAACATCGGGCAGAATAGGCAGCGACAGACCCGATAGCGACCGCAAAACAGAAGGCCGTCCAACACGCAAACCCTACGAAGGAAAATCGGAACGTTCAGGCGACCGCCCAACAGGACGATTTGGAAGCGATAGACCCGATAGCAGAAGCAGCGAAGGCCGCCCAGCACGCAAACCTTATGAAGGAAAATCGGAACGATCGGGCGACCGCCCGGCAGGACGTTTTGGTAGTGACAGACCCGATAGCAGAGGCAGCGAAGGCCGTCCTGAAAGGAAACCTTACGAAGGGCGATCAGAACGTTCTGGCGACCGCCCGGCAGGACGCTTTGGAAGCGACAGACCCGATAGCCGAGGCAGCGAAGGCCGTCCTGAAAGGAAACCTTATGAAAGAAAATCAGAAGGCTCAGGTGACCGACCAGCCGGACGCTATGGAAGCGACAGACCCGATAGCAGAAGCAACGAAGGTCGTCCTGAAAGGAAACCTTATGAAAGGAAATCAGAAGGCTCAGGTGACCGCCCAGCCGGACGCTATGGAAGCGACAGACCCGATAGCAGAAGCAGCGAAGGCCGTCCTGAAAGGAAACCTTACGAAAGAAAATCAGAACGTTCAGGTGACCGCCCGGCAGGACGTTTTGGAAGCGACAGACCCGATAGCAGAAGCAGCGAAGGCCGTCCTGAAAGGAAACCTTACGAAAGAAAATCAGAAGGCTCAGGCGACCGCCCGGCAGGACGCTACGGTAGCGACAGACCAAAACCCGAAGGTGATGGTGGATACAAAAAACGGGATTACGACAGCAAACCGCCACGTAATTACGACGATGATAAACCTCGCTCGTTTCGCGAACCTGAAACCGATGTGCTCGGAAAACCGCTGGGCAAATATGAAAGCAACCGCAAACGCAAAGACGATGAGTATTTTTCTAAGAAAAATAGCTATGTAAAACGTCCCCGAAAAGTACTCACCGAAGAAGAAATTGCGGCCAAATACAAGCCTCAACCCGCAAAAGGACAACCTAAATTTATAAAAGCCGAAAAGGAAGACGAAATAACCGAAGGCTCCATCCGTTTAAACAGATACATCGCAAATTCGGGAGTTTGTTCCCGCCGCGAAGCCGACGAACTCATTGCTGCCGGAGTGGTAACCGTAAACGGAAACGTAGTTACGGAAATGGGCTATAAAGTAAAAGCCGACGATAAAGTGCAATATGCCGGTGAAACCCTTCGCCGAGAAAAGAAAATTTATCTTTTGCTCAATAAACCTAAAGATTACATAACCACCACCGACGACCCATCCGAACGCAAAACCGTGATGGATTTACTCAAAGGTGCTTGCAAAGAACGCATTTACCCCGTTGGACGATTGGACAGAGCCACCACTGGACTTCTGCTGTTTACCAATGATGGCGAAATGGCCAAGAAACTCACTCACCCCAGCCATGGAGCTCAAAAGCTTTATCATGTTTTCCTTGATAAAGGCTTTAAGTCCTCCGATATGGAAAAAGTTATGGATGGCCTAACCCTCGAAGATGGTTTCATAAAAGTGGACGAAATAGTGTATGCCGGAGAAGCTGGTGATAAAAAGGAAATTGGCGTTAAAATCCACAGTGGGAAGAACCGCATCGTAAGGCGGCTATTTGCACATCTAGGCTACGAAGTTGTGAAACTCGACCGGGTTGTATTTGCCGGACTAACCAAGAAAGATCTACCACGTGGCCACTGGCGTATGCTCACCGAAAAAGAATTGAATATTTTGAAAATGGTGGTATAATCCACACTTTTGTTGAGATTTTATGCAACGACCATTTTCACGTTCCCGACAATTACAAGAAAATAAAGAGTCGGGCTTTAGCAGTAAAACTAATCTTCAGGGTGGCCGAATCGTGAATCCTGATGGTAGTTTTAATGTGAAGAAAGAAGGGATGCACTTTTGGGATAAGTTTAGCCCCTTTCACTACTTGGTTACTGTTTCTTGGAAGACGTTCCTGTTTATTTCGGTGGGATTCTTCATCGTGATGAACTTAATTTTCGCAGGTTTATACGCCCTTGCAGGACTCGAAAACATTAGCGGGTTGAGCGGCCTTTCGCCCGAAGAACAATTCCTTGAAGCATTCTTTTTCTCCTGCCAAACATTTACCACAGTTGGCTATGGAAGAGTAAGCCCAACAGGATTGGGAACAAACATTATAGCGGCATCTGAAGCACTTTTCGGCCTGCTTTCCTTTTCTATTACTACAGGTATGCTATATGGTCGATTTTCACGCCCGGTGAGTAAGTTAATATATAGTCAGAATTTATTGATATCGCCCTATAAGGAAATTACAGGTTTAATGTTTCGAATAGCCAACGCTTTGCCTAATACGCTTACTGACCTTGAAGTAAAGTTAAGTATAGGTTTGAGAATAAAAGAAAATGGTGAATGGGTAAGGAAATTTTACTTCTTAGAAACCGAATACCCAAAAATAAATTTTATGGTATTAAGTTGGACTATAGTTCATCCCATAGATGAGAAAAGTCCGCTGTTTGGAATTACAGAAGAAGAGTTTAACGATTCTGAAGCCGAATTAATAGTATTGATGAGTGGTACCGATGATACGTATGGTCAACAGGTAAATTCACGCTATTCATATAAACCCTATCAAGTGGTTTGGAATGCGAAGTTTACGCCAATGTTCCGCCCAAGCGAAGACAAGAGCTACACCATTTTAGAGCTGGATAAGATTAATGATTTTGAACGGCTGAATTCATAGCTAGTGAGGATTAGAATGGATTTATAAATCCTATTTACTTAATATCCAACACTTTTCCGGTTGCTGCTCCCGGAAACGGAATGTTTGCAATGGTGGAAATAGTTGGAGCTATATCCACAATGTTTGCTGCTTGCAGGTATTCGCCGGGTTTCACCCCTTTGCCATAAAATATCATGGGTATATGAGTGTCATAAGTAAAGGAAGTGCCGTGGGTAGTGCCTGTTTCAGCCCATTCCATATAACCGAAATTCATTATAACAGTTACGTCGCCCGAACGAAATGGATGTAAACCGTTTTGTGCCAATTGTTCCATTTTTGCCGACGCAGCCCCATTGCGTAAAACATGAGATGGTATTGCTTTATGCACATTGGGGCGGGTTTCTATCCAACGGGCAACCACATTCTCCACTTCTTCGGGGTTCATTCTTCGGCTAGCCATTAGGGGACGGTTGAAATATACTTGATCGTTTTCATACCCAATAATCCAATCTCCTGCACCATAGCGTTGGGCCATCATTGCTTTCAGGCTATCGGTAAACTCTTTGGGTTTGTAATGTCCGGCAGGAATTTTTTGGTCGCTGAGGTAATTCGCATTTTGCGATGCTCCGTGGTCGGCAGCGAGGAACAGCAAAAAGTTATCCTTTCCCACCTTGGTTTCGAGATAAGAAATTAGGGCGGCTATTTCTAAATCTAACCGCAAATAGCAATCTTCCACCTCTACCGATTGCGGGCCGTATTTATGGCCAATATGGTCGGGTGACGAAAAACTCACCGCCAACAAGTCGGGAATATTATCCAACCCTAAGCCTTCGCCTTCAATGGCAGCGATAGCCATTTCTTTGGTGAAAGTGTTTCCAAAGGGAGTTTCACGCAGCAGACCCATTCCGTTAGCTTTTCGCAAAGCGGGCAGGTCGTGGGGAAATATTGGCTTTTTCTCTTCCTTAAATAAACCTTCATACTTATTGCTATCGGCAAAACTTTCTGTGTAGGTTTCTATGGGCAAGAGTGTATTCCAGGGTTTTGATAGATAGGCATCGGCCAATTTTTTTTCATTAAACTTGGTTACCCACACTGGTAATTCTTTCACATAAAAGCTGCTCGAAACCAGCCCACCTGTAGTATTATCATACCAATAAGCCCCATTGGCATTATGTCCGGCAGGAAGAATGGAACTGCGATCTTTCAGGGCAACACCCACCACTTTCGATTTAAAATTGGTAAATATCTTTAGTTCATCGCCGATGGTTGTTACCATTTGTCGGCGGGGGCTATGAGCGGCTATTTTTTTATCGGAAGTTCCTACGGGCGTTACTTCCAAGGAATCGCTGGTGCAGTAAATAGATTTGCCCGATATGCGGTCTATCCAATCGTTTCCGGCTATGCCATGCACGGCGGGAGTGGTGCCGGTATAGATGCTGCAATGTCCTGGGGCGGTGTAGGTAGGAATGTAGTTGTAATGCCCATTCTTAAAAACTGCACCACCTTTCATCAGCTTTTTTAAGCCATCGTTCCCATACTTATCCCAATACTTATACAAATAATCGTATCGCATTTGATCCACCACTATGCCCACAATAAGTTTGGGATGAGGCGACTGTGCGAAAATTGAAAATTGGAAACTGAAAATCGAAATTGCAGATAGAAATATAGTCCTTTTCATTTTGGGATAGAAAGGCCAAAAATAGGGTGAAGGATAATCGGTAGGGTTAAGTAAGGATTAATAATGTGAAGGCCTTAGGATAAATCCACTTGCAAAAATCCAACTTACATTGGATTCATTATCGCTAAGGATAAACGGTAGACTTATTTCTGTAAAAGTGAATACACCCTAAAACTATCTAATCCTTATCCCCGCCCTTCACTCTATCGTCGTCCAACAGCAAAGAGCGTTGCAGAATTCGCAGTTCCTTTATCTTTTCCGGATAGCCTAATTTCTCATAAGCCAATATCAGGTTATTGATAAGTCTAACCATCATATCAATATTGCTGCAGGGATTGTAGAATTGCTTTTCAGGATCACGCTTCACCTGTTTCAGAAAGGAATCAATATCATTTCGTCCAAAAATTGCACCCTTGCTAAAAGGATTCACATAAAAATAAACCCGATTCTCGCTTATCAAAGTATCGGGTATTTCGTGGCTTTCATCCAGATAACAAACAATAAAATGTTCGGGGAGGTTCACCCCGTAAATTGGAATGTCGAGGCTTTGAGCCAAAACGCAATAAATTATGGAAAGCGAAAGCGGATTTCCCTTTTTCGATTCCAACACATTGTTTATATAGCTATTTTGAGGAGCGTGATAGTTAGATGTGTTGCCGCTAAACCCGTGAATTTCAAACAGAATATGATTCAACACTTTTACCTTTTCTAAGGCAGTAAGTCGTGGGCTTAATTCTAGCCAAGTGTCGTGTTTAATTAAATCTAAATGAGCTTTTAGTTTTGCTTCGTTCAGGTCGGGATACTGATATTTAGCTAACAGCATGGCTCCTTGCAATAAATCGCGTCCGCCTAAAGTAGCCCAAAGCGAAAGGTTTTTAGCAATTCCATCAAACTGAATTTTATGAATCAGGTCTTCAATGCGTTTCTGCTGCAAAGAGTTAAACGATTGTTCCCAGTGGTTTTCCAATGTAGGAATCACTTCGTTCCCTAGCGATAAGATTTTTTCGGTGATGTGCGAAGTAATCTCCTCGTCGGGGTCTTCAAGTAAGCTAATTAGGGCTTTAACTTCCGATTCTTTCACGATTCAAATTTAGTGAAAATTTAAATTACAATTATTTGGAACGCAAATGACACAAATCACGCGAATTAGAGCGAATAATACTGAAGAACAAAAATTAGTGATTATTTGCTCAATTACCGTCATTAGCGTCCCCATTTCCTTTTGGTTTATTCTAAAAATTTGCAGTCAGTCCTATCATAAAATTAAAGCGTTGGGTTGGATACTGATTCCATCGTTGGTAGCGATAAGCAGCAATATTGTTGCAGGCTGCAAACGCACTAAACTTTTTATTGAACCGATATTCTAGCCCTAAATTAATATCGGCTAAACCTTTCAATCGAACCGGAACTATTACACCGGCAGTGTCGAATGTGCGGGCAAATTGACGGCTTATGTAATACACATCAAGTTTGATTATAAACTTATCCGAAATGTTGTAGTTACCCGATAAAGTTGCATTCACATTGGGTCTGTGCCAAGCTTTCACTTCATTTTGCATCATGTAATGAAAATAGTCGAACTTAAAGAACACCGACAGTTTCTCCTTTTGCTGAAATGCGGCTTCCAGATGGGGGTTAATTATTGTTCCGTTATCATAAATTACATTGAACTGATTTCCATTACCCGATGTGTAGTTATTTACGAACATCGTTAAGCCACGAACGCCCTGCCCGTGAACCTCAATTTTAAAGGTACTGTTGTTCGAGAACTTTCCTTTCAAGCCACCAAACGCATCGTAAGTAGTAGAAGTGTTGGTGCTTAGATTAAATGAAGCAGTGTCGGAATAAACGGCGTAGAAAGGATTCTGATTACTTAAATATTTCAAACCGTTACGTTGCAATCCGCCTTTTGCCCCAACAAATATTCCCAGCAAATTATCTACTAAACTCAACGAAAATTTGGCTTGCGGATAAATGTGGCAAATGGTAGCATTCGTTCCGGCATCCCAAACAATGCTTCCACCCAAATCTAAATCCCAAGTTTCAGCCTGATACTGAAAACGAGGGTAAGCCCCAAAGAGTGTATTTGATTTAGAAACTCCTATCGGATTGGCAGCAAGTTGGAAATAATCGGCAAAAAGCCCAAGACGGATATACTGACGGCTCACAAATTCGTTGTTCTTCGACGATTCAGGCTTGAAAAGATATTTCAGCCCCCCATCAATCCGCACATTGTTTTCTAAAGCCGGACGACTGGTGTTATAAAAATTATATGTAACCCTTGCACCATCAAACAGCGAACGGCTATCGGGTTTGCTTTCACTTAATCCCACGCTGGCCTCCACATTTTGAAGCAGATTTTTGTAGTCGGTGGTTTTTACATCCACACTATCAGGGCGAGAAAAGCCATAGTAACGCACCATATTGCGACTGTAGTTTACGTTAGCATCTAAAATCAATTTCCCAACAAAATATTTCCCCCATGCATCGGCATTATTATCGCTAAAACCGCTTAGCCCGGTGTTTTTCAATTGTCCCATGCTTGAAAGGTGCTTCAATCCAATTCCATGGTTAAACGTCTTGGAGCGTTTGTTAGCTAGATAAAGCTCGGCCAACGGCATGGTGTAATTTCCGAAGCCCAATTTAGCATAACCTATCCCCAATTTCTTAACGGGTTCCTGCTGCATTTTAGCCGGAGTAATGATTTCAGGCTCAAAGCCGGTAGCAAATTGCTTGCTAATAACATTGTAATTCAACCTCGGTTTAGCATCCTGCACTTCAGGTGTTGCAGGCGAAGTGTTCAGCTTGTTCGCATCGTTTACTCGTGGTTTGTAGTTTTTCAGGATAAGGATATTCATGCTGTCGGCAATGTTTGTTTGAGCCGACACAAAAGCACTACACGAAAGCATAAGTGCTGCTATAATAAATGATGCCGAAAGCGATTTAGAGAATGGGTACATTGATAGTGTAAAAGTGGGGCTTGCAAACTTTGCCACTTTTGTACGGATAGGATTTTTGTAAACGGGTTGATGTTGGAAACCTTAGGGATGCTGTGGAAATATTTCTATCAATCCTGTTGAGTTTTACCTTCGCCTCCAACATTCAAATGACTTCCACCCAAGCCACCCAATCCTTTCTCGCCAGTATCAAAGAAAGTCTCGAAAATCAAACCTTTGTAAAACTATCGTTAGGGAATTATAAAGGGGCCGATGAAAGTCTGAAAAACGTTTATATAAAACGGATATTAGTTAAAAAGGAAGAGAAGCTAAGTTTCAATTACCGCTACAAAACCCGTGATATAGTAAAGAACTATGCCATTGACGAAAGTTTCTTGGGAATAGAAAATTTGTTTAACGATGGTTTCAGAGTGGCTACGCTTTTCACTACCGGCTTTGATTTAATAGTTGAAATTCAAAATGAAGCCAATGCCCGAATAAGGAAAGTTGCTGCTACAAATACTAATGCACCGTCCTTAGAACACAACGTAGCCAAACAGCGACTTATTACTGCCGAACACAAATCGTACCTGCATTCATTGGGAATAACCGATGCTGCCGGAAATGTACTGAAACACTCTCAGGATAAATACAGGCAAATCGATCACTACATTCAAATTTTGAGTTCACTTCTGAAAGAAATCCCTGCCGAAAAACTGCTTAAAGTAGCCGATATGGGTTCGGGAAAAGGCTATCTTACCTTTGCTTTATATGATTACCTCAGCACAAACTTAGGCATCAAGCCACAGGTTACCGGAGTGGAAATTCGTAAAGAATTGGTTGATTTGTGCAATGACATTTCTGCAAATTCAAAGTTTGAGAATTTGAATTTTGAAGAGTCCAGCATTGGTGAATATGATTGCACTGGAGTAAACATCCTCATAGCACTTCACGCCTGCGATACAGCTACCGATGATGCCATTTTTAAAGGAATTAATACCAATGCCGATTTAATCGTAGTTGCCCCCTGCTGCCACAAACAAATAAGGCGGGAAATTGAGAAACATCACGCTCATAACGATGTTGATTTCCTTACGAAATACGGCATTTTCTTAGAACGGCAAGCCGAAATGGTTACCGATGGTATCCGAGCCATGATTTTGGAATACTATGGTTATAAAACAAAGGTTTTGGAGTTTGTGTCAGACGCCCACACGCCTAAAAACGTAATGATTGTGGGGGTTAAGAACCCCAAATCGAAACTAAAAAGCAAGGAAATTTTACGGAAAATTACAGAGGCGAAGAAGTATTTCGGGATAGAGAAACATCATTTGGAAGAATTAGTAATGGGCAATTAGCCATTATAAAGTATTTTTGCTCTCTCATTCTTAATGAAACCCAAGCACCTCATTATCTTTCTCCTATTCTTTTTAATTGGCTCGGCTTCTGCCTGCAAAAGCAAAAAGTGCGATTGTCCCACTTGGGGAAAGAACAAACATCACGGCTATTTGCATACCATAAATAGGGGTAATTTAGCCTAAACAGAATCATTCTAAATAAAGTGGGAGGCTAAACTTATCTTTGCCGCCCTTTATGGCTCAGAAAAGCACTTCCTTAAACATTCTGCAAGTAGGCGATTCGGCTAATATAACAGGGTTAGACGAAAACCCGTTATCGCTGCAACTGCTCGAAATGGGCTTTATCCCCGGCGAACAATTAACTGTTACTGGTTTTGCTCCCTTTGGCGACCCTATCCGGCTGCGTTTGCAGGGCTTTGAATTATGTATTCGCAAGGAAGATGCGGCCTTGGTAAAAGTGGAATTGATTTAATTTTGAAAAAGTTAGCTCTTATAGGCAATCCCAATTGCGGAAAATCCACCTTGTTTAACCTGCTTACGGGTTTGAACCAAAAGGTGGGTAATTTCCCAGGAGTAACTGTAGATAAACTTAGCGGAAACTGCAAAATTGAGGGCGAAGATTATTCCGTAATAGATTTCCCGGGAACATTTAGCATCAATCCCAAATCGCCCGACGAAGAGGTAGTATTTTCTGTTTTATCGCAACCCACACATCCCGATTTCCCCGATTTGGTCTTGCTCATAGCCGATGCTTCCAACCTGAAGCGAAGCCTCTTTATTGCTACCCAAGTAATAGAATTGGGTTTACCGGCTCTGCTTGTTCTTAATATGACTGACGTGGCCGAGAAGAATGGAATCGAAACAAATGTCGAACTACTTGGAAATTTACTTGGGATAAGTGTTGTAAAGATTTCGGCCCGAAATCAAACAGGCATTTCTGAACTGAATAAAGCTATTGCAAGCAAAGGATTTTCATCCTCCAAAACCTTTGTGAACCTAAAGTTGATAGATAATGGCCTTTCTGGTCGGGTGATGGAATTAAATCATTTCCAAAATGAATATGCTGCTTTTCATTACCTCAATCATTTTTCCGAAAAAGGAAATAAGACCGAAGAGGAACAAGAAATCGAACAATTAATTGTTTCAGAACGCTACGATGCTAAGCTAATGCAACGACAAGAGGCCATTTTGCGATATCGGGCGGTGAATGATGTTTTTACTCAAACTACAAAAGCTAAACCCGTATTAAAAAGTAGCATCTCCGAAAAATTAGACAATGTGCTGACTCATAAATTTTGGGGGCTTTTGATTTTTGCCGTATTGCTATTTCTGATATTCCAAACGGTGTTTAACCTGAGCCGTTTGCCAATGGAAGGAATTGACACTAGTATGTCAATTTTACGGTCTATTGTTTCCCACGCCCTTTCGCCAGGACTATTTACAAACCTCTTAGTAGAAGGTGTGCTGGGCGGACTAACCGGAATAGTTATATTTATTCCGCAAATTGCCTTGCTTTTTGGTTTGATTTCCATCCTTGAAGAAAGCGGCTATATGGCCCGGGTAAGTTTCTTAATGGATAAACTTATGCGTCCATTTGGTTTAAACGGAAGGTCGGTAATACCCTTGATTGGCGGAATTGCATGTGCTGTACCCTCCATTTTAGCTGCCCGTACCATTGGCAGCCGGAAAGAACGATTGCTCACCATATTGGTAACTCCTTTGATGAGTTGCAGTGCGAGGCTGCCTGTTTATTCCCTAATGATTTCGATTGTGATACCGCAGGGCTATTTCTTGGGCTTTATCGGTTATCAGGGCTTAGTGTTGTTGTTTCTTTACTTTTTGGGACTTATAGCAGCATTAGTTGTTGCGGCAATACTGAATTTCATCATTAAAAATGATGTTCGCCGCCATTTGTTTGTTTTTGAAATGCCCGAATACCGCTTACCCCGACTGAAAGCCGTGGGGATTACAGTAGGCAATAAAATTAAAGATTTCCTCACCGAAGCCGGAGGAGTTATAATGGCCATAGCCATAGTGCTGTGGGCATTGGCCACCTTTGGCCCCGAAACAAATTTCCGAAATATTGAACAGAAATATACCGTTCAGGTACAGACAAACCAACTCGATTCGGCCACTGCAATAGCGAATATTAAAGCCGAAAAGCTGGAAGCCTCCTTTGCCGGAATTATGGGAAAAAGCATCGAACCCATTCTTAAACCCCTTGGCTTTGATTGGAAAATTGGCATAGCTTTAATCACATCTTTTGCCGCCCGCGAAGTTTTTGTGGGGACAATGAATACCATTTACAGTGTTTCAGACTCCGATACCGACCAAAAACTGCTTGAACGCATGAAATCTGAACTTCGTCCCGGCACCAATAAACCACTCTTTGATTTAGCCACAGGCTTTTCGCTGATGCTTTTTTATGCTTTTGCTATGCAATGTATGAGTACACTCGCCGTAGTAAAAACTGAAACAAAAAGCTGGAAATGGCCCGCTATTCAGTTTCTCTATATGGGAGCTTTGGCTTATTTGGCTTCGTTTGTGGCGTATTCGGTGTTGAAATAGACAGTTAAAGGAACTAGTAAAAAATACCTGCACCACTTCCCAAATACCCCTCGCTCCAAATCGAAATAGTCCGGTATATCTCCCCCCTCTAAACCGAAGAAAGCGTTGATAAAAATGTACCCAAAGCAATTGACTTCCTGTTAGAAAAAGGAAGGTTTGTTGGGCGGGAAAAGCCGTAAGAGAATGTTCGCTTGTCTTTCAGCCGCAGAGCAGCTACATAATGGTAGCATAATCAACCTCCCAACCCACCCAAGCCGCAGAGCGGCGACACAAAATAACATGAATCAATAATTTCGCCCTTACAGGGCTTTGATAAATTTTATGGTATTTTGTTTCTACCATACTATCGGCCCTCTGGGCCTTTAAGACGCAGAGCGGCGAAATTATGATAGCTTAATTACCAACCTAGGCAATCCAAGCGGAAGAGCGACACAAATAGCACCATTAGCATTCCACTTACATATATTTGCATCCTTAATCTCCCACCTAAAACCCAAACGGCCCTCGCCCAATTATTAATTATTAATTACTAATTGTTAATTCCCCATGAAACGCCTCCTACTCCTCTCCCTCACCGGTTCCCTCCTTATCGCCCTCAGCACCCTGCATATCTTCAATTGGGATAAGCTCGGTACAATCACCCAATCCGAACTATTCCCACCCATCAATCCCGAGTTTGCCGAGTATATATCTGCCTTCACCTCGGGTGAAGTATCCGGCAAAAGCAGCATAAGGATTGTGCTTACCTCCGACATCGGGATGCCGGTAGAGCTCAACGCCCCCATCGAAAACGAATACTTCGAGTTTAGCCCCACCATTAAAGGAAAAGTAGTTTGGATAGATTCCCGCACCGTGGAGTTCAAACCCGACGAACGCCTGCCCCAGTCGCAACTTTACAAAGCAAGTTTCAAACTTGATAAGTTGCTACCCGTAAAGGACGAACTAAAAACCTTCGAGTTTGCTTTTAAAGTCATCACCCAGAACATTGCCGTGCAGGTAAACAACCTCGCAGGATATTCTGCTGCTCTGCAAAACAAACAACAGCTTTCAGGTGTGGTATCCACCGCCGATGCCGTAGATGCCGAACAGTTGGAAAAGTTCTTTTCGGTAGAAAAGGACAAAGAGAAACTCAGCTTCACCTGGACACATTCTACCGACAACCTCACCCACACTTTCGCCATCGACAGCATCCACAAAGGCGAAGCAGCAAGCAAACTAACCATTAAATGGGATGCATCCTCCATTGGTTTGGCTAAAGACGGTTCATTGGTGGTTGACATCCCCGCCCTCGAACCCTTCGGCGTTTGGAAAGTGAATGTGGTGAACACCACCGAACAATATGTACAGATACTCTTCACCGATTTCCTCGATGCCACCCAAGTTATGGACGGTTTAGTAGTCCTACAAGGGCAAGACGACATTCGACTGTGGCAGGATAAAAACGAAATCAGGGTTTATACCGATGGCAAAGCATCCGGCACCTTCACCCTCAAAGTATTTGAAGGCGTGGCCAATCAAAACCACAAAAAGCTAGGCAAGTTGTATGAAAGTACCGTGAAGTTCGATGTAAGCAAACCCGCCATTAAGCTTATTGGTCGTGGTTCTATCCTTCCCGATGGTAAAGGGCTAACCCTACCCTTCGAGGCCATAAACCTAAAGGCAGTGGATGTGCAAGTAATTCGGATTTTCGAGAACAACGTTACCCAGTTTCTCCAAACCAACAACATAGATGGCACAAGTGAAATGGGACGCGTTGGCCGGGTGGTGAAACGAAAAACTATTCTGCTTAAAAACACCACCAAGCTCGAAAACGAATGGACTCGATACGGAATAGACCTGACTCAACTCATTAAAGCCGAACCCGGAGCTATCTACAAGGTAAACCTTAGTTTCAAAAAAGAATACGCCAACTGCGATTGTCCGGGTAAAGAAAACAAACCCGTTACCCTCGAACCCTTGGAAAAGCCCATCGAAGACAAAGAACCCGACCGTTGGGGGTATTATTACGATTCTGATGAATATGAAGGTTGGTACGACGAAGAAGGCTATAACTGGGAAGAACGCAACAACCCCTGCAATCCTGCATTCTACAATTCAGAAAACACTTCCGTTTCCCGAAACATATTAGCATCCAATTTGGGAATAATTGCCAAGCGTGGAAATGACGGCACTTTCCTTACCATCGTTTCCGACCTCAACAGCACCGCCCCCGTTAGCAATGCCACCCTCGAATATTACGATTATCAGAAACAGTTAATAGCCACCACCAACACCAACAGCGATGGAATGGCTTATTCCACCCTCAAAAAGAAACCCTTTTTGGTGATAGCCAAATCCGACAGGCAACGGGGTTATTTAAAAGTGGACGAATACTCCAATCTCCAATTGGGTATGTTCGACATAGCCGGACAAACCGTTGAGAAAGGAATGAAAGCCTTTATTTATGGCGAACGTGGCGTGTGGCGACCCGGCGACAGTCTTTTCCTAAACTTAATTTTGGAAGATAAATTCAAAAAGCTCCCCGATCATTTCCCTATCACCATGGAACTTTTCACCCCGCAGGGACAATTGTTTAAGCGGGTAGTAAAATCCAATCCGCTAAACGGTTTCTACAACTTCAGCACCCAAACCGATAAATCTTCACCCACCGGAAACTGGACAGCCAACTTCAAAGTCGGCACTTCCACCTTCACCAAAACCCTGAAGATTGAAACCATTCAGCCCAACCGCCTCAAGGTGAATTTCGTTCCCGAAGAAGAAGTCTTCTATTCCAAGAATCCAAACCATACCATCAACTTATCATCAACTTGGCTCCACGGCTCACCCGCCCGTAGTCTGAGAGCCGATGTAAAGATGAGTTTCGGTAAAATCCCTACCGAGTTCAAAGCCTATAAAACCTACACGTTTGAAAACCCGCAACGCTCCGAAACCTCCGAAGAAGTCAGCATTTTCGACAATAAACTAAGCGATGAAGGGAAAGCCAAAATGGAAGTAGAAATGAAGAAATATACCCTTCCCAACTCCATGGCTCGTGTGTATTTCAAAACCCGTGTGTTTGAAGAAGGCGGAACATTCAGCGTGGACAGATATTCGCTAAACCTTTCTCCATTTACCCACTACGCAGGGTTTATCCGTCCCGGCGATGTCATGCAACCCGGCCCACTGGTTACCGATAAAAATCAAATCATAAAAGCCATTTCGGTGGACGAAACCGGGAAACCCGCCGCCGGACGTGAGCTAAAACTCACCCTCTATAAATTAGAATGGCGTTGGTGGTGGGATTACAACAACCGCGACGGCGACTACAATAGCTATAACTACAAAACCGAAAAAATAACCCAAACCGCCACCACAGGCCCCGATGGCAAATGCAACTTCACCCTGAAAGTAGATAAAGATGATTGGGGAAGATATTTGTTGGAAATAACTGATGAAGACAGCAAACACGTTGCCGCTTCGGAAGTGTGGTTCGATTGGGAAAACTGGTGGACCCGCAACAGCGAAGGAGCAAAAGCCCCTGCAGTGCTAAGTTTCAGCAGCGATAAAGAAACCTACAAACCCGGCGAAAACATCAAACTATCGGTTCCCGGCCTCGAAAACGGCAGAGCTTTAGTAAGTCTGGAAACCGGAACAAGGGTCATAAAATCATTTTGGGTGAATATGAAGAAAGGCCAGAACGAAGTGGTGATAAACGCCACGCCCGAAATGTCGCCAAACGTATATGCCCACATTACCTTAATCCAACCCTTTAAGCAAACCATCAACGACCTGCCCATCCGCCAATACGGACTTATTCCCATCAAGGTAGAAGACCCTGCCACGCACCTCAAACCGCAGATTGCAATGCCCGCCGTGCTGAAACCCGAAACCACTGCCGAAATAAAAGTAAGCGAAGCATCGGGCCGTGCAATGACTTACACCGTAGCCATTGTGGACGAAGGTCTCCTCGATCTCACCCGTTTCAAAACTCCTGATGCCTGGGAACATTTCTATGCTCGCGAAGCCCTCGGCGTTCGTTCTTGGGATTTATATGATTTGGTGATAGGTGCCTGGGCCGGAGAAATAGAAACCGTGCTGGGCATTGGTGGCGATGAAGGTTTGAACGGAAAAGAAGGTGCAAAAGCCAACCGGTTCAAGCCGATGGTGAAGTTCATCGGGCCATTCTATCTCCCCGCCGGACAAACCAAGGTGCATCGTGTGGCTATGCCGCAATATGTAGGTTCGGTGCGGACTATGGTCATCGCCGGACAAGACGCTGCCTATGGTTTCGCTGAAAAAACATCGGCAGTGCGTAAACCCTTAATGGTTTTAGCCACCCTTCCCCGTGTGCTTGGCCCCGAAGAAACAGTTAAACTCCCTGTTACTGTTTTCGCCATGGAAAAGCAGGTGAAGAACGTAGCCGTTACCGTTAAAACCACAGGTCTGTTAGGCATAACGTCTGCTACCACCCAAAACATTTCCTTCACCGAAACCGGCGACCAAGTGGTTACTTTCGAACTAAAAGCCAAGAATGCCGTGGGCGTTACCAAAGTTTCTGTCGAAGCTGTTTCGGGCAATGAAAAAGCCAAAGATGTAATTGAAATAGAAGTTCGGAATCCCAACCTGCCCATCACCAAGGTGGAAGAATTTATGCTCGAACCCGGCAAAACCATCACCACCAACTATGCTCCATTGGGGACATTGGGAACCAATTCCGCATCTATAGAGCTATCCACCATTCCCGGTTTCAATTTAGAAAGCCGCCTGAAATACCTTATCGAATATCCCCACGGCTGCATCGAGCAAACCACATCTGCCGCCTTCCCACAATTGTATCTCAGCAAGGTAATGAATTTGAGTCCAACCCAAAAAGCCGAGGTGGAAACGAATATGAAAGCTGCTATTCACAGGCTCAAAGGTTTCCAAACTCCCGATGGAGGAATGGCCTATTGGCCGGGCTATCTCCAAGCCGACGACTGGGGAACAAATTACAGCGGCCATTTCCTCCTCGAAGCCGAGGCCAAGGGTTACTCTCTTCCGCCCAACTGGAAACAAAACTGGGTTTCCTATCAAAAGAAACAAGCCCAGCAATGGATAGCCAGCCCCTCCAAAGTGTTCGACGCGTCCAACGACCTCACCCAAGCATTCCGGCTCTATACCCTTGCTTTGGCCAAACAACCCCAGCTAAGTGCCATGAACCGCCTTCGGGAGAAACCCCAATTGGGTGTGATGGCCACCTGGCAATTGGCCGCCGCTTATGCTTTGTCCGGGCAAAAAGAAGTAGCCCTGAAACTCATCGCCAAACTCTCCACCTCAGTGCCAAACTATGCCGAAATGGACTACACCTTTGGTTCCGATGAACGCGATTACGCCATCATTCTCCAAACCCTCACCCTCCTCAATCAAAAGGGCAAAGCCGGCGGACTCCTCAAGCAAATCTCCCTTATGCTTCGCAAAACCGATTACATGAGCACCCAAACCACTGCCTATTGCCTCATGGCCGTGTCCAACTTTATCGGCAACGAAAAAAGCATTGGTATAGATGTGCAGGCAACGGTTAATGGAAAAGTTCAAGCCATTAAAACATTAGCCCCCATGGAGAAGATTTCCATCAACGCCACCCAAACCCCAACAGGAAAAGCCGTCTTTAAAAACAACGGCAAACAGGTACTCTTTGCCCGCCTCACCCAATCCGGTCGCCCCACCTACGGGCAAACCAAAGACGAAGCATCCGGCATGGCCATGAACGTCCTCTATAAAGACCTGAAAGGAAACCCCATCGACATCAGCAACCTCGAACAAGGAACCGATTTCGTGGCCGAACTAACCCTCTCCAATCCCGGTTCCATAAACGATTTGCGGCAATTGGCCCTCAGCCAGATATTCGCCTCCGGTTGGGAAATCCGCAACGTGCGAATGGACGACAACGCAGCCAACACCAAAGGCCTCCAAAGCAGCGAAGCAAACTATCAAGACATCCGCGACGACCGCGTACTCACCTATTTCCACCTCAACCGCACCGAAACCAAAACCTACCGCATCCAACTCAACGCAGCCTACCTCGGCCGTTTCTACCTCCCCGGCCCCGCCTGCGAGCCCATGTATAACAACGCCTTCTTCGCCCGCAAAGCCGGAAGATGGGTAGAAGTAGGAAAGAAGAAGGTGGGATAAGGGAAGAAGGGGATGCCTAGCGGCATTAAATATAATGGGACACAGATGCCTGACGGCATACACTGATGGACTGATTGAAAACTGATTTTATGCCTACGGCGTGGAATGCAATTCAAACTTTATGGCTTTAAAGGCACAGAGAGCCGATAGGATGGTAGGTAAAAATAAGGGGATAAAGCCCTGGAAGAGTGACATTACTTGTTGGTGCAGCCTTCGTGTGGATGTTCTGCGGCTTTAAAGGCAATTCATGAAATCAATGGAATTGTTGTTGTGGGTCACAACATTGCAACCTTCTAGGTTACAATTAAAAATCAAAACAGGGAACCAAATACCACAGATAACAAAGAAAGCGGTTAACTAAGGCCGCAGGCCCTTTAGATTCCAATAAAAAACAAAACACTTTATTTTAAACAGATGCGATTGCGAACTTGAGAGATGCGATTGCGAACTTGAGAGATGCGATTGCGAAAGTGAGAGATGCGATTGCGAACTTGAGAGATGCAATTACGAAAGTGAGAGATGCAATTGCGAACTTGAGAGATGCAATTGCGAAAGTGAGAGATGCGATTGCGAAGTTGAGAGATGCAATTGCGAACTTGGGAGATGCAATTGCGAAGTTGAGAGATGCAATTGCGAACTTGAGAGATGCAATTGCGAACTTGGGAGATGCAATTGCGAACTAGGTATAATGACCCCTCCTAAAATAACTTGACACATTCTGATGTTAATTTAGAATTTTATTGTCAAGATTTATTGTTATTACTGAAGCAAGATTACGGTTAAATCTGATACCGCTA
>CANJNG010000057.1 GCA_947475205.1 Bacteroidota bacterium | reverse complement strand
GTCCAAGACCAGCAGTAACAGCAATGACCACTACTACGTGTAGTGGAACTGGCTTTACAGTATCCCCGGTGAATTCAACGAATGGTATTGTGCCGGTAGGAACTACTTATTCTTGGTTTGCTCCAAGCGTTAGTGGTGGAATGACAGGTGGTGCACCAGGTTCTGGAACGGATATTAATGGTACACTAACCAATCCATTCAATACGTCACAAACCGCAAACTATACGGTAACCCCAACATCCGGAAGTTGTACAGGATCAACATTTACAGTAACCGTAACTGTGAGTCCACGACCAGCAGTTACAGCAATGACAGCCACTTCTTGCAGTGCTGCAGCCTTTACAGTATCACCGGCTAATATAACGAATGGTTTAGTGCCTTCTGGAACTACCTATTCCTGGTCAGCCCCAAGTGTAGCGGGAATAACAGGAGAAGCATCAGGATCTGCTGCTCCAAGTATTACGGGCACATTAACAAACACCACAACTGCACCAATTGATGTAGCATATACTTTAACTCCTACTGCAGGTAGTTGCATTGGTTCAACGTTTACTGTGACCGTAACGGTAAACCCTTTACCAACTGCTTCAGCTACTCCTTCGAATCCAACAATTTGTTCTGCATCGGGTTCAGGAATTGTTTTGTCAAGCAATACAACTGGTGGCACCAATAGTTGGTCTTGGATTGGAACAAATAATACTACTACAACTGGTGCAAGTAACTCATCAGGAGGCACTATCAATCAAACACTTTCCAATTCAGGTGTGGTTAATAGTACAGCTACCTATGTTATTACGCCTACGTTTACTAATAACAGTGTAGCGTGTAGTGGTTCAACCTTAACTCAAACAGTAACAGTTAATCCTGTTTCTAACGGAGGAACACTATCAGGTGGTACCTCTCCCATTTGTTTTGCATCGTCAACAGGAACAATAACATTATCAGGTAATGTTGGTACAGTTGTTAAATGGCAAAAGAGCCTAAATGGTGGAGCTTACTCTGATATTGTAAATACAACTAATACTCTTTCAGAAACACCTACATCTGCTGGAACTTGGACCTACAGGGCAGTTGTGCAAAGTGGAGTGTGTGCCACAGCAAATTCAGGAACACGGAGTATTGTAGTTGATCCAACTTCAGTCGGAGGAACAATTACAGGTCAAGGTGTGGTTTGTATTGGTCAAATTGTAAATCTTACTTTAACAGGTCAAACTGGAGCAGTTGTTCAGTGGGAAGTATCATCCGCCGGAGTTGGTGGACCATTTACTGCGATTTCAGGTACTGGAGGAGTTTCAGCATATAGTCCTCCGACAGGAGTGTTAGGAAGCAAATGGTACAGAGTTATGGTGAAAAGTGGACAATGTGCATCAACTTATTCAGCTACCATACCATTTGTTACAGCGGTTTACTGTTTGCATACTTGGACAGGTGCTGTGAATCAAAATTGGCATCATGCTAATAACTGGATTCCAAATACTGTTCCTACCTTTGGTGACCCGGTACTTATACCCGATGTTGCCCTTGATCCTATAATTGGATTTTTGGGTAACAATTATGCTGGTAGTTGCGATAGTTTAACCATTTTGTCTGGAGCTACTTTAGGGTTTTATGGTAATTCAAGTATTTCTTCTCTTACAGTGTATGGTGATATTGTAAATTTAGCTAATAATAATATTTATGGTGGTGGTGTAGTTAAGTTTGGAGCTACTTCTCCCTCAAATGTTACTATTACCGGAGGAGCAATGTTTAATAACGACAGAGTTGAAATAGTTGCTGGAAGTACACTTAAACTTATGGGTTCGTCTGATTTTGTTATAAATAAGGCAATTAGAGTAAATACAGGTTCAACTGTTTATTCTTATGGAAGCAATGGAGCTACAGCACAGTTGAGGTTTATAGGTAATCCACTCGGTGCAAATTATACAGCATTGATTGACTATAACTCTGGTGCTGCTTTAGGCAACATTTTAGGAGAAGTAACATCTGAGAAAGCTATTCATAGTGGCAATTTCGGCTACAAGTATTTGTCCTCACCTGTTCAAAACAGATTAGACCAATGGATAGACGACTTCTCTATAACCGGTGCAAATAATTGGAGTAGTTCAGTGTACACTAACCCATGGCCAACCGTTTGGATTTATAATGAACCCTTACACGGAGCAAGTCAAAGTGCTGGTTGGAAGAGTTTTACAAATACTGCTGCTAATTTTAGCTTTGGTACAGGTTATGCTGCTATCACCCCCCCTAATCCTACTATAGACCTTACAGGACTTCTGATGGTGCAAACTTCGGCATCTGCTAACACAGATCAAACTAAAGCTGTAACTAAGACTTCATCGGGTGGAGCTTTAGTTGATGGCTGGAACTTGCTTGGTAATCCTTTCATAGCCCCTCTAGACTGGAATTCAGTTTATGCAGCTAATAGTTCAATACTTACATCTACTCTGTACAGGTGGGTTGGTAGTGGAAATTATGGAGGAAGTTATGCTACTTACAATGCATCGATTGGGCTGGGAACACCTTCGTATGTTAATAGCAGAATATCTACTCAGCAAGGATTCTTGGTTCATGCAACAGCCTCTGGAAATGTAACCTTAAATAGAGCTATGACTAATGGTAACCCAAATAATCCTGACACTTACATGAAGGAAGGTGAAGATAATGTAGGGGAATTGCCAATCATACGTTTAGGTATTTTTGATAATGAGGAGAATATGGTTGATGAATGTGTAGCGGCCATGCATCCACAGGCAACTGATCAGGCTGGTGATACTTACGATTCGGAGAAGATGTTTAATAACGATTTTGTTGGTATTCCAGAAATTTATTTAACTAATCAAAATAACAGTGGATGGAAAACGGCTATAAATGCATTACCTGCATTTGGTGAAAATGTTGTTATACCGGTTGGATTAACAAGTACTGGAGTATTTAATGTTAAGGTTAATGAGTTAGCAAATATCCCAAGCGATATAAATGTTTATTTTGAGGATGCAAAAGTTAAGACTACAGTTAAACTTAAACAAAACGACTTGTTGGTTTTAACTAAGTCTGATGGCGATAACTCAGAAGGCAGATATTTCTTAAGATTTGGCAAGAATGAAGATGCTTCTTCAGCGGAAGACAACCAAAGAATAGGTTATACTTATGTTGAAGCTAATGTTATTAAAATTCGATTGTTTAATGCGGGTGTGAATGCTTCATCAGCTAACGTATTTGACATTACCGGCAAACTCATTTCAAAAGCTGACTTAACAAATACAAACGGGGTAAATTCGCTGCAAGGACTTTCACTTGCTCCCGGAGTATATATTGTTACAGTGAAATCAGATAAAGGAAACTTTAATGATAGAGTTGTGATTGAGTAAGAGTATTTTTGAAGCGATAAGTTTCAATTACTAATAATTATCGGGAGTTCACTCAAATGGACTCCCGATTTTTTTTTGCTCGCATTAGTCTGTTACATGAATAACTGTTGACTCTATTGATGAGATTCAAAACTTATTGAAGAGTAAAAAGGCCATCTAATTATCGTCATATTGTAGATTCTGTGCAACCTATTTCTCGCTACTTTTGCGATGCTAATTTTATGAAAAGAACAATCTCCACTATATTGCTGTTAGTAATAGCTATTCAGTTTTCTGTTACTGCACAAACTCCTGGCAAAAAGGAACTCACTGAGAAAATGTTGACGGCAATTGGTAACGTTAAGACGTTGAAATATCGTTTTTGGAAACAGGAACGAATGAAGGGCAAAATGGAAATTGGGGAGCAGGAAACTAAACTCCAAGTGAAACCCTTCAAGGCTTATTTGTTAAATTATCTTCCAAACGTAGGTGCTGAGGTGATTTTTATTCCCGGCCAAAATGACAACAAAGCCTTAGTAAATCCCAATGCCTTCCCGTTTGTAAATCTAAACCTTGATCCGTATGGTGATATTCTGAGGAAAGGGCAGCACCATACTCTGTATGAATTAGGATTTGAATATACAGGTGGGCTCTTGGCTGATACCTATAAGAAATTTGCTCCCAAAATGGAGGAGTATTGCACCATCGAAGGTTCTATTCATTATGCCAATCGCGATTGCTGGAAGGTGATATTAGATAATAAGGACTATAAAACTTTAGAATATACAGTGCTTGCGGGCGAGAATCTTATTAAGATAGCCAAGAAACTTTGGTTAAGCGAATACATGCTGATGGAACTGAATGGGCTTAAAAACTATGATGCTGTTAAACCCGGTCAAAAAATTAAAATCACCAACAGCTATGCTAAAAAGGTAGTGCTTTATATTGATAAAATTAACTATCTGCCAATGTGCCAGCAGTTGTTTGACGAGAAGGGCGTGTTTGCCGAATACAAATATTCCAATCTAATTCTTAATCCGAAAATTGCTGATGAAGAGTTTACAAAAACCTTCAAGGGATACAAGTTTTAGTCTATACCGTTGAAGGTTTACAATAGTATTAACGAGTTTGTAAAAGTGTCGAATGCCGTGGTTACCACCGGCACTTTCGATGGTGTGCATCTTGGGCATCGCAGTATAATAGACCGGCTGAATAAAATTGCTCGTTCTATATCGGGAGAATCGGTAATTCTCACCTTCGACCCGCATCCACGAATGGTGCTTTTCCCGGACGACAACGACCTTAAACTTCTTAATACTCGAGCAGAAAAGATAGAGTTACTTCGGGCTGCTGGCGTAGATAATCTTATCATTCATCCTTTTTCAAAAGAATTTTCGCGAACTACTTCCATAGAATTTATCCGTGATACTTTGGTAGGGAAGTTTGATACCAAACGTTTGGTAATTGGTCATAATCACCATTTTGGAAGGAATCGTGAAGGCACTTTTGAGCATTTGGTGGAGTTTGGCCCTGTGTATGGTTTCGAGGTGGAAGAAATCCCTGCCCATGAGGTGGATTCGATTGAAATTAGTTCAACCAAAATACGCAATGCCTTAACGGAAGGCGATATTCAAACGGCGAATGCTTTCTTGGGCAATACGTTTAGTTTCACCGGAAAAGTAATTGAAGGCAAGAAACTTGGGCGACAATTGGGCTATCCTACTGCCAATTTATTTATTGCTGATAGCTTCAAAATTCTGCCTGCTTACGGAGTTTATGTGGTGAAAGCTATTCACAACGGAATAGAATATGGAGGAATGATGAATATTGGTACTAACCCCACCACCGATTCGTTCGGCCTGCATATCGAAGTAAATATTTTTGATTTTGATAGAGAGATTTATGGTGATAACCTTACTGTGAAAGTACTTGAACGCCTCAGGGACGAGAAAAAGTTTGATGGTCTGCCTTCTTTAATTAGGGCTATTGATGAGGATAAGATTCAGAGTTTGGAGGTGTTGCGAAAGCTGAAATAGTGTTCATTTAACTTAGAACATTTACTGAGATATGAACAAAATATTTGTAACCGGAATTGGTACAGCGGTAGGCAAAACTATTGTTTCAGCTATTCTAACCGAAGCACTTAATGCTGATTATTGGAAGCCGATTCAAACAGGAGCTGATGAAGATTCGGATGCTGAAACCGTTCGGAATTTAGTTTCAAATCCTCATTCCAGATTTCACCCGGAATGTTATCTGTTTGCAGCACCCTTGTCGCCCCACATTGCTGCACAAAAGGAAAATAAAACCATTGAACTTTCCAATCTAAAATCTAAAATCTCACAGCTAAAATCTAAATGTCTCATCATTGAAGGTGCCGGTGGGGTAATGGTTCCGCTAAACAAAACTAATCGAATTATTGATTTGATTTTGGCTTTAGAAGCCCGTCCTGTTATTGTTTCTCGACATTATTTGGGCAGCATAAATCATACACTACTAACTTTTGATACTTTAGTTAGCAGAGGGATAAAACCTTTGGGAATCGTGTATAATGGATTAGATAATTATGGTGCTGAAGAATATATTCAGGATTACACCAACTTATCTGTTCTTGGCAGAATCAATCAAGAGTTGGAATTGACAAAAGATGTGGTGAAACGCTATGCTGCCGAGATGAAAGGAAGTCTGGAAACGGCATTGCCCAAGGGTATCTGAGTGTACTCATTCCCTCAAAAAAATGTAAATATTGGGTAACACCCACTTTTCAAATTAACATAAAGGATTTCTTATATATTTTTGCGACCCTAATTACCGCTAATAGCTTACAATTTGTCAATGGATGATATAAAGGCCGGCCCGCTGCTTTCTCAGATTAATTTCCCGGCTGACCTTCGCAAACTTAAAGAAGACGACCTCGAACAGGTTTGTAATGAGTTGCGTCAATACATCGTTGATATTGTTTCGGTAAAGGGTGGACACTTCGGTGCAAGTTTGGGTGTTGTGGAGCTGAGTGTAGCTTTGCATTATGCATTCAATACGCCTAACGATCAGCTTATTTGGGACGTTGGTCATCAGGCTTATGGCCATAAATTGCTGACTGGCCGAAGGGAACGCTTTCATACTAACAGACTTTACAAAGGCATTAGTGGTTTCCCGAAGCGTTCGGAAAGCGAGTACGACACATTTGGTGTAGGTCATTCATCCACCTCTATATCTGGAGCTTTGGGGATGGCAGTTGCTTCCCGTTTGAAGAAAGATAAAACCCGCCAGCATATTGCCGTTATAGGTGATGGAGCACTAACGGGCGGAATGGCCTTTGAAGCATTGAACCATGCCGGAGTGGAGAAAAGCAATTTGTTGGTGGTGCTTAACGACAACTGCATGAGCATCGACCCCAATGTGGGTGCGTTGAAAGAATATTTAACAGACCTTACCACTTCGCCCAGCTATAATAAATTCCGCGACGATATTTGGTATTGGTTAGGAAAGATAAGCAAATTTGGGCCCAATGCCCGCGATATTGCTGCTAAAGTGGAACACGGCCTCAAGGGAATGATGCTTCATCATCAGAGTAATTATTTTGAATCCTTGAAGTTTCGCTATTTCGGACCGGTAGATGGTCACGACGTGAAACATTTGGCCAAGGTGATGAAGGATTTATCTAGTATCCCAGGGCCGAAGATTCTGCATATCCTCACCGTAAAAGGTAAGGGCTATAAGTTGGCTGAGGAAGACCAAACGCTATGGCATTCGCCGGGTTTATTCAATAAAGATACAGGTGAAATTATATCGGTGAAGCCCAATAAACCCCAGCCGCCTAAATATCAGGATGTGTTTGGGTTGACCTTGGTGGAACTTGCCGAAAAGAATCCTAAAATTGTAGGAGTTACCCCTGCCATGCCTTCGGGTTCATCAATGAACATCATGATGAAGGCTATGCCCGATCGTGCTTTTGATGTGGGGATTGCCGAGCAGCACGCCGTTACCTTTAGTGCGGGAATGGCTACACAAGGTTTGGTGCCATTCTGCAACATTTACAGTACGTTTATGCAGCGGGCATATGACCAAGTTATTCACGATGTAGCCCTTCAGAAGCTCAACGTTGTGTTGTGTTTGGATAGAGGCGGATTGGTGGGTGCCGATGGTGCAACGCATCATGGGGCGTTTGATTTGGCCTATTTCCGGTGCATCCCGAATATGATTGTGAGTGCTCCGATGAACGAACAGGAACTTCGCAACCTGATGTACACCGCCCAACTGCCCGATATGGGAGCGTTCAGTATCCGTTATCCTCGTGGGAATGGGGTGATGGTGGACTGGCAAACCCCGTTTGAACAGATAGAAATAGGCAAAGGCCGAAAGCTTACCGACGGAACCGATGCGGCTATATTAAGTATAGGCACTATGGGCAACTTGGCTGTGAATGCTATAAAAACCCTGGAAGCTGAAGGCTATTCGGTTGCTCATTACGATATGCGGTTTGTGAAACCGATAGATGAAACTATGCTGCACAGCATTTTTAAGAAATTTGATAAGGTAATAACAGTGGAAGATGGTTGCCTGGCCGGAGGCTTTGGCAGTGCTGTGGTAGAGTTTATGATTGACAATAACTACACCGCCCAAGTGAAACGCCTCGGTATTCCCGATAGGTTTATCGACCACGGTACCCAACAAGAATTGTGGGCCGAATGTGGCTACGATGCCGCTTCTATGATTTCAGCCGCTAAGGAATTAATTGGCGTGAAAAGTAAAGCTATGGTGGGATAGGGGGGAAAAGCCTTGAGACGGAATAATTAATTTTTGTGGCCTGAGATAGAAGATTTAAGAATCCAAAGTCCGCCTCCGACTTAATATTTCATTCTCCTTAAAAATCCGTAGTTAATTCAAAGCTGCCATCCTTATCGGTTTTATTCATAACCATTAAGAAACGAAACCTGCCTTTGATAATTTGAGAGCCTGTGCATGTGCTGTTGCTATGAGCCGCTGCCGAGAAATAGGGAGCCGATGTGAAAGCTTGATGGCGATTTTGGCAAAGGCCGAAATCAAGAATTGCATCACCGGTGTTTTTCACAGTAAATTTGTCGGTATCTTTGAAGGTATGAAGCAAAACAAACTTAAACTCGCCGACAGGTATATGGGCGGTGTAGGTGGTTTGACGTTTGTTTTGGATGTTTCTAAGGTCGAAATAGGCATCAACGTTTTTGAGGTTGCCAAGATTTAGCAATCCTAAGGAACAGAATACACCCATCAGACCTTCTGCCGCAGCAAGGCGGGCTGCTTCGGTTTTCAACGATAGAATACTTTTAATTCCCTTATTTCCATGCTGACTAATAACTGCATCATTCAACGTGTTGTGAAAAGATTGAATTGTGCCCTTTAAAGTTGCCAATGCAGGATCAGAACCAATGGCTTCGTCGAGAGCAGCCACTACCGAAAGCCTTGAACTTTGTTTGCCAATTTGAAAAGGAGTTCGACGATTAGGCAGCAGGCGAATGTAGGCTTCAGAACCCACATCATAAACCTGCTGAATGGCCACATCCCATTGGCGGATATATTTACTCTGCAACAGTTTTAGCAAGCCCTTTACTTTAGCTGTGCTACCAATTTGCTCACCTTGACTTTCTATCCAATTTTCATAAGTAGTTGCATACGCATCGCAAATAGGCCCAAAAGTGGCTAAGATAGTTGCAATGCCGGGGTCAGATTGTCGGGCGGTTAACACAGCTTTTGTATATTTAGCTATGATATACATCTTGCTATAATTCTTCTTCGTTACGTTATCGAACACATTGTCGGTTAATGACCAATTTACAGCTGACATAGGAATAGATTAAAGGGTTATGAATTAATTAATAGAATGCTGGTTAATTAGATGACAAATATATTTCAATTTTAATTACAATGTATTTTCATTCTTTTAAAATTATGATTAATGGCTATAGCTTATACCTACGTTTGTTATACATTAAGTATAATGAATAGCTATCGTAATTACAATAATGGCACATTGAGATTAATCGATATAAATAATCTTTATGATATCTGTAATTTATGATTAATATATCTATATCGACACAGTGATGTTTATGTATTAAGGTTTGTGTATATATGACATATTTGCGATATTAGCTTGTTAAACTTAATATATATATATATTATTAACGATAGTAGTATATTATGATTAGTGGATATATATCGTACTTACGATAGTATAGTATTAAGATTAATGGATATGTGTCGCAAATCAATTATTAATATATACAAGTACTAAAGTGTATCTCGTTGATTACACACTAGTATTTGCAAGTCCAACGACATACAGATTTAATCACTTATAGATGCTTATAATAGCCTTGACATATATCGAGAATCACTTACTATTACTTAAATCTGCATTTACTGATTAGGGAAATTGGCTGAAAGGAGTAATTGGCTATAAGCATAAACTAATAGTTGGGTGTAAGATGAAAGGTTGAAAATCCTTTTGAAACTAAACCACGCTTAGCATCCCCATCACCCTCTTCAAGCCTTCCACAAACTTCACCAAATCCTCCCTTTCCGTATTCCGTCCAATACTAACGCGTATAGCACCCGCTGATTCTGTCTCAGAGTAACCCATAGCTTCGAGCACGTGGGATGGTTTCGGTAAAGCAGAAGTGCAGGCCGAACCCATTGAGAAAGCAAAGTCGGGCATTTTGGTGATAAGCTTATCTGCTTTTATGTTTTTGAAAATGGCCATTGTGGTATTGGGTAGGCGAGCCGCTTTATGTGCAACTATCTCCACATCAAAATTGGCTTTTAGTTCTTCTTCTAAATAATCACGAAGCTTTGTTTGTTGTTCCATTTCAACAGCCAAACTAGTTGTAATTGTTTGGAGAGAATAAAACATGGAAAGTATCCCTGTTACGTTTAGTGTTCCGCTTCGTAGGCCGTTTTCGTGGCCACCACCATGCATTAGGGGTGTGAGCTTTACACGAGGTTTTTTTCTTCGCACGAACATTCCTCCAACGCCTTTCATAGCGTAAAACTTATGTCCTGAAAATACAAGCACATCCACTCCTAACTCATCTACATTAACCGGAATTTTTCCTAAAGCCTGGGTAGCATCGCACACCAATATGCTGTCTTTTTGATGAACAATTTCGGCAATGGGCTTTAGGTTGGAAATTACACCCGTTTCATTGTTAGCCAACATTACGCATACCGCAATAGTGTCTTTACGGATAGCGTTTGCTAATTCCTGTAAATCAATTTCACCGTTTTTATTTACATCCAGCAGAGAAATATCGGCTCCTTGAGTTTCTAAAAACTGAAGTGTATCAAGTACAGCTTTATGTTCGGTTTTTACCGAAACAATATGCTTGCCTTTAGTTTGATAAGAAGCCCAAATGCCTTTTAGGGCAGTATTTAAGCCCTCGGTTGCCCCCGAAGTAAAATAGATTTCCGAGGGATCAGAGGCTCCAATATGGTTAGCAAAGAACTCTCGAGCTTGCTTTACTGCATCGGCAGCTTGCCATCCCAGACTATGGGTATTGCTGGCCGCATTTCCGAATTTATTTAAGAACCACGGTTCGAGTTTCTGCCATGTTTCGGCTAAAAGCGGTGCGGTAGCGTTATAGTCGAGATAAATGGGAGACATCTTGAGTGCAACCTACACCGCCATTTCTGCTGATTGCTGGTTGGCTTTAGCGTTAACGATGGCTACTTGTTGAGCAACCTTTTGAGCCAATTCCATGAAAGCAATAGCCGATGGCGAAGTTTCCTGCATCACAACAGGGTAGCCCACATCGCCGCCTTCTCTGATACTTTGTACCAAGGGGATTTGTCCAAGTAAAGGCAAATTCAATTTCTCGGCCAAAAGGCTTGCACCTTCTTTACCAAAGATATAATATTTGTTTTCGGGAAGTTCGGCAGGAGTGAACCAAGCCATATTTTCCACAATGCCTAAAACAGGCACGTTTATAGAAGCCATTTGAAACATTGCCACTCCCTTTTGAGCATCAGCCAATGCAACAGCCTGCGGAGTAGAAACCACCACAGCACCTGTAACCGGAACTGCTGCCACCAAGGAAAGGTGAATATCGCCGGTGCCGGGAGGTAGGTCAATCAACATATAATCGAGGTCGCCCCAATCGGCATCCGAGAACATTTGATTCAAGGCTTTTGAAGCCATTGGACCACGCCACACAATTGGCTGAGATGTATCGGCAAAGAAACCAATCGAAAGCAATTTCACACCATAACTTTCCACAGGAACTATCAAAGTGCGTTCGCCTTCCTTGCGAATCATGGGCTTTTCGTTCATCACATCAAACATTATGGGGATAGATGGGCCATATATATCGGCATCTATCAAACCCACTTTTGCCCCTTGTTTAGCCAAGGCAACAGCTAAATTGGAAGCCACTGTGCTTTTGCCTACGCCGCCTTTTCCGGATGCAACTGCAATAATATTCCGAACACCCGGGAGGACAGTTTTATTGTCCCGTTTGCTGGTTACGTTGCTGGTCATGTTCACCATTACCTGTGCTTCTTTGTCCACATAATATATAATGGCGTTGATACAAGCCTTCTCAATCATATCCTTTAGTGGACAAGCAGGCGTGGTAAGAATCACCGAGAAACTTACCTTTTTGCCGTCCACTGCTATGTCTTTCACCATATTCAGCGTAATCAAATCTTTCCCTAAATCGGGTTCAATTACGTTTGTTAAGGCTTCCCTTACTTGTTCTATTGTTATCATAATTAGATGTTAGATGTGAGAGTTTGGATACTAGATTGAAGATTTGAGATGGGCGTTAGTGAGCTTTTACAACTCCACCACTTCCCATCTACCTCTGTCTAAATGTAACACTTCCAACCGCAGATTGTTTGTTTGGGTAGGATAGGTTAACCCATTCAAAAAGTCCATCATTTCGTCAAAATCTTCGGGTAGTATATCGCGGTTTGCAAGGGTAACGTGGGGGTGAAAGGCATCGTGAAACTTAACTGTAGGGAATAAATCCGGATGTTGGGCAACCAATTCCTTGGCAGCTGAATCGTAGGCATTAATAGCACTATCGGGCAAAACATCCAAGAATATGGTGCGGTTTTCAAATGCACTCACTCCTCCAAATTTCACTGTTAAATTTACCGGTGGCTCAAAATGGTTCTTAACTGCGGTAATCATTGTTCTTACCTTTTCATCTTCTAAGCGGAAAGGTGGAACTATGGTAATATGGGGTGGAGTTTTTAAAGCAACGCGACATGCAAAACGGCTAGAGTTTTGGTGCTTGGCATTGTTGATTTGAAATTTGGCATCGCCTTGAGGCAATAAGGCTACAAAAAAGAGCGGTAAACGTGGAGGAAAGCCTTCGGTTTGTTCAGACATTTTATATAGGTAATTATTAGTTTAAATTTAAGGAAGAATCAATCCACAATACTTTTCAAATCCTCGATGATGGCTGGAACCTCTCGAAGTTGATTCTTGCAATTTTCTATTAAGGTTTTTGATTCAGAAATTTTCTCTTTCAGCTTGTTCAGAGGCAGATTTCCGTTTTCCAGTTCAGCTACTATTTCATCAAGCTTTTGGATAGATTCTTCAAAAGAAATTTCGTTTTGCATGTGGACAAAAGTAGCAATAAATTGGTGCTTTTCTTTTTCAAAAAGTAATTCAAAACATGAGATTAGGGTTGTTTAGTATATGTTTCTTATCCCAAACCTCAAATGGAAATTGGCCTAAAGCTTTCCGGCCAAATACATCACTATTCCTGTGATGAAGATATTGACCATGGAAAGGGGTAACAATCCTTTCCAACCAAGGTTCATTAACTGGTCGTAACGAAACCGAGGGATTGTCCAGCGAACCCACATAAAGAAAAAGATGAAGAAGAAGATTTTGCCAAACAATATTCCGGCATGCAGAAAAGCCATAATGTTGTTTGAAAGTCCTAAACTATCCACGCCCGGGAAATTGTAGCCACCAAAAAACACACAGGAAATGATAGCCGAACTGATAAACATATTGATGTATTCAGCAAAGAGATAAAAACCCAATTTCATAGAGCTATACTCGGTGTGGTATCCGCCAATAAGCTCGGTTTCGCACTCGGGCAAATCGAAGGGGGTACGGTTGCATTCAGCAAAAGCACAAATCAAGAATATAATAAAGGCTAAAGGGGAATAAAATACATTCCAGTGTGCCCCGGCTTGTTGCTCAACAATCTCTCTGAGGCTAAGTGTGCCAGTCATCATTATAATAGAAATGATAGATAAACCCATTGCCACCTCATAGCTTATCATTTGTGATGATGCCCTTATGGCTCCAAGTAAAGCATACTTGTTGTTGCTTGCCCATCCGCCAATCATAATGCCATACACACCGATAGAAACTACCCCAAACACATACAGTACTCCAATGTTTACATCCGTAATTTGCAGTGGATAGTGTGTTCCACCAATAATTAAATCCGGTCCCCATGGAATCACCACCCCAGTCATTAGTGCCGTAACCATAGCGATACAAGGTCCAAGAACAAAGAGCACTTTGTTGGATACATCCGGGATAATTTCTTCTTTCATGAACATTTTTATGCCATCAGCAAGAGGCTGCAACAAGCCGAACGGTCCAGCACGATTTGGGCCTAAACGGTCTTGCATAAAAGCAGCAACTTTACGCTCGGCGTAGGTGCTGTACATCGCCACAAGCAAGGTTAAGCCAAGTACTGCGGAGATAAGAATGATTTTGTAGATGATAAATTCCATTTTTCTAAACAGCCCAGAGATAAGGCGGTGAGTTTTTTATTCTTTTTGGGTTTTTCAATTACTTAATACCGATTACTTACTACTCACTACCTTTTGAGCAGATTTAAGTTGAGCCTTGGTTTTGTTTAACAACTCATAGTGATTGGCTGAAATAACCGAATCGTTATCGATATGTCGTGGCCCTTCAATTGTCCAATCTTTGGCATCTTTTTTCTCGAAACGGCAGGTATTGCAGATAAACTCTTCCACTTCTCCATATTTATCTTTACGGCCGGTAATCCGATAAATTTCTTCGCCATGCATCCACGCAACGGTTTTGCCGCAGCATTTGTCGCAATCACGATGAGCATTCATTGGGTTCAAATACCATACACGACTTTTGAAGCGGAAGGTTTTATCGGTGAGTGCTCCAACAGGGCAAACATCGATAACATTTCCTGAAAAGTCATTGTCAATTACGTTTTCAATATAGGTGCTGATTTCGGAATGGTCGCCTCGGTTAAGTATACCGTGAACACGTTTGTCGGTAATTTGATCAGCAGTAAATACACAACGGTAACAAAGGATGCAGCGGGTCATGTGCAACTTAATGTAGGGCCCGATGTCTATTTTTTCAAAGGTGCGGCGTTCTTCTTTGTAGCGAGTTTTGGCAGCACCGTGTTCAAAGGCTAAGTTTTGCAAATCACATTCTCCGGCTTGATCGCAAATTGGACAATCAAGCGGATGATTGATAAGTAGCATTTCTACTACTCCCTTCCGGGCTTCAAGTAATTCAGGTGAGGTGATGTTTTCTACCACCATTCCATCCATTACATTTGTTCTGCATGAAGCTACGGGTTTGGGCATCGGACGAGGGTCTTTTGCTGAACCTTGCGTAACTTTCACAATGCATGTTCGACATTTACCACCACTTCCGGCCAACTTAGTGTAGTAACACATAGCAGGAGGAACTACATTGCCGCCAATCATTCGGGCAGCGTTAAGAATAGTGGTGCCGTCCGGAACTTCTATCTCTTTACCATCAATGGTTACTTTGGCCATATTTGAAATTTGCGGTGCGAAAGTAAGGATTGAAACAATTGCAAAAAACCACAAAACCATTTTTCAATGGATTGAATAATTTTTAATCGCAGAATGAATATTTGTTGATTGTTATTCGTTTTTAGAGATTGTTTTATTTCATCTCCACAATTTTACTAACCCTATACATCAAATAAATGGTTAGCAGCATAATTGATGAGGCTATCATAGCCAAGTGGTCATAATGTTGCAAAGGTGAAAAGTTGTCTTTTTGAACAATAACAAACCCTGCAAGCACAGCACCAAAGCCTCCGGCCATTTGCTGCAAAGAAGAGTTGATACTCATGAATGCTTTTGGGGGTGTGAAATCTCCAAGGTATAAACAGATAAGCGGTTTGAAATTTACCCGCCCTGAATAGAAGTTATTGTATTTTTCGGTTTTAGGAAGCCCCGACTTAATAGGTTGGGGCTTTTGTTTTTGTGGGGTTTTGAATTGTATAAATTGTATGTGGCAATTTGTGTTTAGGTATTCGACTGGTGTGTTCATGTGCACGACTGGTGCGTTTGGCATTAAAACTGGTTTAATTGGATGCAATACTGGTTGAATCAAACGCAATACTGGTTAAACTGAATTAGAATACTGGTGCGTTTGGTATCGAAACTGGTTTGTTCGGATTCAATACTGGTTGAATCAAAGTCAATACTGGTTAAACTGAATTGGAATACTGGTGCGTTAGGTATCGAAACTGGTTTAATGGGTTTTAATACTGGTTAGACCGGTTTTAAAACTGATGAGGTTAGTTACAACACTGGTTAAGTTTGGTGTTCGACTGGTTTAGTATTGTATGATAAATTTGGGGTTAGAGCCTTTGTTGGTGCGAAGGAAGTAAATACCGTTTGGGAGGTTTGAAATGTTTATTTCTGATTCCTTGTGTTTGGTGGGAATTGTTAAGAGGATTTTGCCTGAGATGGTGGCGAAGTTGCCGCCGTTTATGATGCGGACGATAGAAGTGGGCGTGCGGATTGTAGAGATAGGCTTGTGGACGGTAGAAAAGAAAACCCCAATTGCATTTGCTTGGGCTATGCAATTGGGGTTTATAAAAGAGGTGGAATAGGTCTATTCCACTATCAAGGTTTCGGAATCTAAGTTATGGCTATCGCCTTCGAGGGTGATTATATATGCCCCGGTGGTGTAGCCCGAAATATCAATAGATTTAGTACCTGTGCCGGCTGTAACGGTGAAGTTATCTACTTCGGTGAAGGTGCTAACAGCCACTACCTTTATTTTAGCGGTTGTAACGCTTGACGTGCGGTAATATACTAAGGTGGTGGTGGTGGCGGGGTTTGGCACTACGCTGGTTATTTGGCCTTTGCTTACGTTGACGTTTACTTGGTCGTAGTCTTTGTAGCCATCGGCTTCGGCTATAACTTCCAGTTTGTAATCCATAGTGGTATCGGGTACTATACAAATTGATTGGCCTGTGCCAACTACAGCACCCGATTTATCATGCCATATATACAGGGCATCTTCGCCAATGCCAGCAGCAGTGAGGGTTATGGAATCTCCAAATATAACGTCTTGGTTTGTTCCTGCATCGGCGGTGAAGAGTGTGCGGCTGGGGTTTCGGTTAAATTGATAATGGTGTGCCCAGAAAATATTATCCTTCGCAGAAGAACGCCTTTCATCCAAATGCAAGACATATTCGGTGGAATCTTTGAGCTTCTGTGTTAGAAATGCAACGCCGATGAAAACAGGAATTACTGTATCGGCAGGGATAATGATTTGGTCGAATTTCACGTTTTTCTCGGATGCTAAGAACAAGGTGGAATCGAGGCGGGTTAAGCCTTTTGAGAGTGTACCTGTTAGTGCTGTTGACACATCCCAACCATTTTCTTTGAAATAGACAATAACCTCCGCCTCTTCTGTTAGGACGGGCATACCGGGGGCTTGACTGCCCCAAGTAAGAGAAAGGTCGAATGTATCTGCTGTATGTTTTGTATTGCCCATAAAAGTATAAGTTCCTATGTAAGGTTTGCCGCCAATTTCTTCCACTACATGACCCCCAACTTCAACAGGCGTTAAGTTTCGCATAGCAATGTTGTTGTTGTAGCGAATCCAATTGGTAAGGTTACGAACCACAGGGGTTGGGTCGGGGTCGGTTAGCGTTGCGGGGTCAATTATGGGGTCATCGGTAACCTCAAAGCGTACAAGTAAACAGGGTACGGCAGGAGAAAACATGTTCCATTGTGTAGTAGTAAGATGCCAGGGCACAGTAATCACAACTTCATCACCGGAGTTAACATCAGGAATATCAGCTGCGTCAGAAGCTGGTGTTATTTCATAACCATTCCCAACAGTATTAATAGTCCAGTTACCACCAGTTGGAGTTGCTGGTGAATCCCAAGAGGTCTCGCTACCGTTTACAGAGGCATATACATGTAATGTGTTAGCCTCGGCAGTGAAGTTTGAGCAGCCAATATTCTTAACTCTTATATATATGTAATAATCATTATCAAGAGTAGAACTTGGTTCCACAGTATTAAGGATTTCAAAGTCTGAAGATGTAATAATAGGTACTGATGTTGAACAGTTGGATGTTGTACATGCACTAACTTTAATATCCGAAGAGTGGTCGAAATACCAACCCGGGGGAGTCCAAGGTTCACTGCCACCATCAGAGTGGGAGCCACTTTGCGTATCGTTATCCCACATACCCTTGAAATCACGAATCATCAAATTATTGGCCGTGCCGCCATATATAATATACCAAGTGCGGGTATAGTGATGGTCAGTAGCATGCGAAGCTATCCGTACTATTTCATCGTCATTCGCTGCTGCAGGGTCACCTGTATTATCAAATACATCTACAGTTACCTTATGTATCCCTTCGGCAAGTCCTAATGTGCTTGCATCGCTACAGTTTATGGAAAACAAATATGTTTGAGGGTCCGATGGCGAAGCTGGAGTAGGCGTAGTTGCAAGTGTGGTATTGACAACTCCGTCTATTTTCCAAGTAACTTGCATAAAACTTGGAATGGGATGAATTAATTCGTCAATTTGTAATACTTTATCAGTGGATGTTAGTGTGAATGCTGTACCTTCATCATTTAATGCGGGTGTTACGGAAACAATCGGATCAATAAGAGTATGTATTCGCTCAACAATGGCCTCTCTGCATACTGGACAAAATGGTTTAGACAATAATTCCATTCGGCATTGTGCACTATAATACTGATCATATAATGCTCCTGTTGTAATCGACCGTATAGTGGGTTAAACCAATTTGTTTGCTCTGTATAATAGTCGTTTATATTGCAATTTTGCATAGCCCAATGATGATAGTAGTCTATAGCTTGCCCATCGGCAGTATATGCTTGTGGGGTTTTCCAATGATCCCATTTGTGATGGCCATCTATAGTTATATCGTCTTTATTTGGCCCTTCTAATGAGGCAGCATAATAATATTCATCCATTAAGCCAAACGAGTGAGCCAACTCGTGTATAGCCATTCTTTCATCACATAATATATTACCAGGTGTAGGAAGAGTAGTGGGGGCGCAACCATTCCTTGAATCCCCTGAGGTTACTGTTGCAGTTTGGTTTTCTGGCGAACCGCAACCTCCACTACCCTCTGAATTTGCAAGCACTACTTTGAAAACTTCAATAGTTGCACCCGGATCAGCTAGGGAAAGAAAATAGTCATTAACGAATGAATTCACCGTTGTATAATTGGGTTGTACCAGCCGATGTATATATTCGGTAGTACTGCCCGCCGCCAAGCAATCATAAGACGATTCAAAATAGGTTGTGGTGGTGGTACAAGGCACTGCTAAGACTGTTGGCGTACAAGGAGTAGGCGAGCAGGGTTCGTATTCCTCAGCACAGGCACCGGTAGCACAGGGATGAGTTATCACACCATTTGTGGACTCAACAAAAATCTTGTAAATCTTAAAGTAGTTTTGATACTCAGCAAAAGGAGGTGTAGCCAAAAACTCGGCTATGAAATCATTAGCATCTGCCTTAAAAGCACTTGGGCCATCATTATATTCTCCGTCAGCATCAGTAGTATTAATTGATGTGTACCCATCGGCAAGGATAACCAAATTTAGTCGCTGGGGGTCGGGTGGGGTATATGTGCCATCTGTAATGTTAGGATATTCTGTAATTTGATAATTAACTTGGGAAGATGCAAAAAATGTTTGTAAAGCAAAGAAAAGAAGGATGAATGAGTGTTTCATATATAACTGTTTTTGGTTTAGATTGTCAAAAAAATACTAGTTGAATTTTAATACTTTATGCGTAGTTGATTGTTTGTCATTGCTTATTGTCATCCAATAAATTCCATCCGGAAAATTTTCAATGTCAATAATATTTTCTTTTTGAGCTCCACTTTTATATAGCAGTAATCGTCCTAAATTATCTTTAATGCTTACAGATGCCATAATGTCTGAAAGACTAATAATACCTTTTGTTGGATTGGGATAGGAACTAAAATCAGAACTAGGTTCGTATAACCCAGTAGTACAATTTTCGCTAAAATACATCCAATCATTAATCCCTGCATTTGCCGGAGTCCAATTTTGTGTTGAATATGCTGCATTATCTACTTGAATACAGGTTAAATTTGCATTAGCTTGAGCATCGAACAGTATGAAATTTACATTATTCCCATTTCTAAGATTCAAATTTGTAAGAAAATTATAAGAACAATCCAATTTTGTCAATGCTGTGTTGCTCGATAAATCTAAATTTGTTAAATTGTTTCCATTACACCTTAATTCAGTTAAAGCGGTATTATGTGATACATCCAAACTTACAAGGTTGCAAATAAAGCAGGATAATTTAGTTAGATTTATGTTATTATGCAAGTCTATTCCGTTAGATGATAGATCCAATCTAACGTCTAATCCCAACAAAGCTGTATTATTCCCAATATCCAAACTATTAATTGGACTATATGCACATGATAAATAGGTTAGTGCTGTATTTGCAGAAACATCTAATTGGGTTAGGTTAGTATTGCCAATGGCTAATGTTTGCAGTGCGGTATTAGCTGATATGTCAATGTTTGCTATTCCGTTATCATGGTCAATAACTAAATAGGTCAGGGCCGTATTGGCCGAAAAGTCAAGGTTTGCTATTGGGTCATGGTAACTTATGAATGCTTTTAAATTGGTAAATGCTTCTATTCCAGTAATATCATAAATGGGCCAAAAGCCTGGACTGTTATTATGGCTTATTGTATCAGTGTATGCGGCAGCTTCGGCGTAGGATATAGCAGTGTCTCCATCGGTATTCAGGGCGGTGTTGCCCAACAAAAAACTTTTAAAATTGCTATCAGGGATATATACGTTTTGGGAATTAGCGATTCCGATAGCCCCGACATAACAAAGAAGTATGAAAGGAATTATTTTTTTAAAGTTAATCATAGCAGTAAAAATATATTTTAAGTAAAATAAACATACTTTCTATCTTAAACAAGGAGGCATTGGAAATGGGAGTTTAATGGAAACTGCTACCGTATCCGTATCTTGACATCCATAAGTATTCGTAACTGTTAAGGTATATTCGAGTTCCGATGTTGGGCCCGCAATTGGATTAGAGACAGTTGTACTACTCAAATTCGTAGAAGGAGACCAACTGTATGTTAGACCAGATACACTTGAACTACCAATATATGTTCTATTTCCTAAATATATTTCCATATCACTCCCCGCATCTGCACTCGGCAAACTATTCACAGTAACACCAACTGTATCTTTTTTTATACATCCTTTATAATCGGTAACAGTAACGATATAGCTGATTGCCGAAGATGGCGAAGCCTTTGGGTTATGGATTGTGCTACTACTAAGTGCTGTTGTCGGAGACCATGCATAAGTATAGGGTGAAGTTGTTCCCGAACCTGTTGCATTCAGGCTAAGGCTATCTCCTGCACAAAAAGCCGCATCGCTCCCTGCATTTGCAGTAGGTAGTGGATTCACGGTAACCCCCACAGTATCTTTTGCCACACAATTTCTACTATCGGTAACCGTAACTATATAGTTCCCTGAAGAAGTAGCCGACACCGTAGGGTTATATACCGTAGCAGAACTCAAGCCTGTTGTAGGAGTCCAAGCATAAGAGAACGCCGAAGTGCCATTTGTAACCGAGGCACTCAGCCCCGTGCTACTGCCGTAGCAATAAGCTATATCGTTACCTGCGTTTACTTTCAGGCGGGTAAGCCTTCCAACTATAATCGGTTTTACCCCTGTTGCCCAGCCAATGGTACCTGTATGCGTAAGAGTAGTGCTGGTGTTAGCTCCATTGCCTTTGTCTTTCCATTTGCTGGTAGTAGCATCCCATTGGGCAAAGATTAGTGTAGAAGCACTGGTAGTTCCGCAGCGTATGCCAAAGTTTACAGTAACAGTGGGTGTGCTGCTGCCTGTTGGGCGGCTCATTAGCCAATAACCCGTGTCGTCCAATTCATGCAAAGAAGTATCTTTTTGGCTCAATGGGTATGTTCCATTAGGGCTACCGTCCACATATTCGGCTGTAAAGGCATCGGTGCTACTGCTTGGTGCAGTAATGGTAAGCGGGGCATAAATTCCGCTTTTGCCCACGGGGAAGGTAAAGGCTTGGTTGCCTGTTTTCTTAAACGTACCTTCCACAAAACTGCTGCTGCTTGCTCCGCTCATTGTGCCGCCGTTACCCAAGTGCAGGGTGTTGCTGCCTGTTTGCAGCTTGCCACTCGAGAGGGTAAGGGTGGTGTTTATCTTTACTTCGCTGGCTTGTATTACGCTTCCGCTGGCTTTGTTTACCGTCAGTTTTCCAAATTCGGGGTTCACCGAACCGCTTTTGGTAATGGTTTGGTTGCTTGTGCCATTAAATGTTAATGTACCGCCGCCGTTTCCAATAGGGCTGCTGCTGTTTTGGGTAAGTGTAAGGTTGCCTTTTAGTTCGTTTGTTCCGGTGTAAGCCAAATAAATCAAACCTGTACTGCTTTGGGTGGCAGTGAGATTCCCGTAGTATTTATCGGCTGCTGTGTAACCCATAAAATGCGAACCGCTGCCCGAATTTGTAATGGTAAGGTTTGTGTTGAAAGTGTTTCCGCCGCTGCTGTAAGATGAACTACTGCCTGTGGTAGCGAAGGTAGCATCGGCGTTATAGGTTGTATTGGATGATTCTACTCGCCCGGCAGTGAGGGTGAGTGTGCGGTTAATTTCGGAATATGACCCCACAATAAACCGCGAGCTTGCATCGCCCGAAAGACTAAGTGTGCCGCTGCCTAAAAGTTTGAACCGGGTGAAGTAAATGGTTGAACCCGTTAATCCATCCATCACTATGTTCTTCCCCGAAGCCAATTCACTCGTTGGGGTGGTTGAGCCTGATGCCCCATAATATAAAAAGCCGCCGCCGCTAATGTTCAAATGTACATCATCGTTGTACTTTACTGTACCCGATGATGGGCCGTAAGTAGCATAAATTCCTACAGCAGTGGTAACGGTGTAATAAACAGGGCCGTTGTAGGTGTCAGCTACTGTTCCGTTGCAGAAATATACACTGGCTGTTCCGCTGTTGGTTACCCGCAAGGTATCATTAAAGGTACACCCCCCGCTACCCGAAGTGCTTGAGCCCGATGTTAGCACTTTTACAGGCTTAGAAAAAGTAGTATTTGTAAGGTTTACTCTGCCCGACTTTAGTTCTAAAGTGTAAGGAATATCGCAGTAAGGTCCCACCGATATGTAATTCGACACGTTGCTTTGCTGGTCGATTGTCCATGTACCCGAACCCAATCGTTTAAATCGGCCTAAGGTTAGCCCTGCATTTGAAAACTGGTCAAATACCATGCTTTTCCCCGACGCCAATTCAGTTGTAGTGGAGGTTGAACCCTGAGCCCCAAAACTCAAAAAGCCGCCGCCGCTAAGGCTTATATGAATATCATCGTTGTATTTTACTGTGCCTGATGTTGGGTTGTAAGTGGCATAAATTCCATATGCTGTTGTGGTGGTATAATAAACGGGAGCATTATAGGTGTCGGCTGCTGTTCCATTGCAGAAATTGACATGAGCAGTTCCGCTGTTGGTTACCCGCAGTGTATCGTTAAAGGTACAGCCCCCACTGTTAGAAACACCCGAACCCATCGTTAGCACTTTTACGGGTTTGGTAAAGGTTGTGTTTGTCAAGTTTACTTTGCCCGATTTTAGTTCTAAGGTGTAAGGAATATCACTATAAGGCCCCACCGATATATTATTTGAACCGCTGCTTTGCTGGTCAATTGTCCATGTTCCTGAGCCCAACCGTTTAAATCGCCCTAAAGTTAATGATGCATTTGAAAACTGGTCGAATACTATGTTTTTGCCCGATGCTAATTCGGTAGTTGTGGAAGTTGAACCCTGATTACCAAAATTCAAAAAGCCGCCGCCGCTGATGTTTACATGAATATCATCGTTGTATTTTACTGTGCCTGATGATGGGCCGTAGGTTGCGAAAATCCCCACGGTGGTAGTTGTGTAATAAACAGGTGCGTTGTAGGTGTCGGCTACTGTTCCGTTGCAGAAATAGATATGAGCAGAGCCGCTGTTGATTACCCGTAGTGTATCGTTAAATGTGCAGCCGCCGTTGTTCGAAGGGCTTGAACCCGTAAAAGTTAATTTCACAGTTGCATTAAATGTGCTGCTTGAAACAGTAAAGTTTGCGGAGTTTAATTCCAATTTAGCTCCGAAAGTGGCCAAATTCACCAAAGGGGAACTGCCTGTACTTTTTAGTTTTCCGTTATTTACCTCTCGGGTTAGTCCTGATGTTCCTGTAACAGACAGTGTGCCTGTTGACGTGAGCGTAAAGCCGCCCAAATCTAACGTTCCCCGGCTTAACGTAAGGTTTGTAATGGTTCGAACTGTGTCAAGCGTAGGCTGATTGCCCGATGCTTGGTTTATGGTTACGTTGTCTGAGGTTGAGGGTACACCACTCGGACTCCAGTTTGTGGAGGTGTTCCATGCGGTAGAGGTGGTGCCTGTCCAAGTATAGGAGGTGGCTTTGCAATTAATAATTAATAATGAAAAATTAATAATTAGGAAGAGGGAAAGTTTGTGTTTCATAGTATGTATGTTTTAATAATAGGACACAGCTGGGCGTCAGCAATGCTACGCCCCTACTGATTTAGTGATTTGTTTGAAAGGAAACTGGTGAACTCCAAGAACCGTTTTTCTTAACTCTTATTGCGGAATGATAAGTTCCATTGTGTCGAAACTTACCAAGACCGCATCGCTGTACTTGTCCTTCGTGGAAAAAGGAAGTTCCATCAGAGTAGTTTCCTTCGCTTGTCCAGTTGAAGGTTTTGCTTAGTAATTCTGTCCCGCCTTCTGTCGTTCCAAGTTTTACTTCCAGTTCGCTTATTCCTGCTGTATCAGCGTTTAAGATTGCCAACATAACAACTTGATTCCAGTTTACTGGAAATGTTAAGGTATCGTTATTCTGTACTACTACGCTATCGGTAAATATTCGATTTATACCGATGTCCATGTGTTGAACGGTTTGAGCGGAGCAATTAACAATGGAGAATTGACAATTGATAATTAGAAGCAGGGCGATTGCCGCTTT
>CANJNG010000056.1 GCA_947475205.1 Bacteroidota bacterium | reverse complement strand
TTTACACTTGGATTTATCGGATTGCTACTAACGAATGCCTCACATTTCTGAAACAAAAACGACAACGAGATATGGTTTCCTTTGATGATTTGGAATTCAAATTGGCCGATTCGCTTGAAGCCGACCCGCTCTTTACCGGTGATATGATTCAGAAACGGTTACAAAAAGCCATTTTGACTTTACCCGAAAAGCAGCGATTGGTTTTTAATATGAAGTATTTCGATGCTTTGAAGTATGAAGAAATGTCGGAAATATTAGGAACATCGGTTGGTGCCTTGAAAGCGAGTTATCATCACGCAGTAAACAAAGTAGAAGCCTTTCTAAAAGCTGAAAATCTCTAAAACTCGAAAGTTTAAATTAAAGCAAAATGGAATTAAGTTTTACCGATAGAAATCTTCCTTATTCAGTTCCTTCCGGCTATTTCGATAGTTTGGAAGCCCGAATATTGGCTCGAATTGCTGCCGGAACTCAGGCTGAAACAAAAGCTAATCCGGCTTTCTCCTTACCCCAAACCTATTTCGATAAATTAGCAAGCACTATCAGCAACCGCATAGCTTTAGAAGAAGTTTCGTCGGAAAACGAAGAAGCATTTTTGGAAATGGCGGCTCCGATTCTATATAGCTCAAATAAGCGTTTGCCATTTATTGCTCCAGTTGGTTACTTCGATATTCTGGAAAAAAAAATTTCTACCCGTATTCAATCCACCGAACTATCGGACGCTGAAATTGAGCAAGGCCTAATAAATTTGGTGAGTAAAACTTCCTCATCATTCCAAGTTCCACAAGACTATTTTGAGGATTTAGAAAACGAAATTCGTCAACGCATTGCTGCTGCAAACGTTATAGAAGAGTTGGAGGATGTTTACTTAGCCGAAAAAGCACCGATGCTTTCTTCTATTAAAGCAGAAAATCCGTTTGGAGTTCCTGTTGGTTATTTCAAGAGTTTCGATGAAACTGTACTGAATAAAATTAGCCCTGCTCCAATTCAGCTTGAAGCCCCTAAAAAGGGAGTTATTCGCACTTTAACCCCCTATTTTGCCGTGTCGGTTTCTATTGCGGCGGCTTTTGTTATTTATTTTGGAATGAATAACGGCATTGCTCCAAAAAAAGATGCTGGGCAAATGGCGAAAATGGAAACGGCTCAAGCTGAATCTTTAGAGGAAATAGGTGTTATCCAAACCGCAGACGTTGTGCAATATGACGAATACGATTTGATAGACGCTGTTTCAAATAGCTTGGAAATTGAAGATTTGGCGTTAAACCCTTCGGATAATGAACCGTCAAAAGGTGAAATGATTGATTATTTGTTGGAAAACGATATAGACATACACAGCTTGGAATTGTAAAAGAAGATGAAATTGCTTAAATATCGTTGGTTTGTATTGGTCTTTGCCGGACTGATGGGGCTTTATTCGCCCCAGCTTATGGCTCAGCGTGGGGCAAATCCAAAACCCGGCGGTACTCAACGGACAGATGGCAATAAAGAAGATAAAATCTGGGCTTTAAAAGTGGCTTTTTTTACGCAAAAGCTCGACCTTACACCGGATGAGGCACAACGGTTTTGGCCAATATATAATGCCTATCAGGCAGAATTAAAGCAACTTCGCAAAACGCGTAAAAGTCTGCTACAAGAAACTTCTGAAAACGTTGAAAGCCTTAACGACAAAGAGCTTGATGCCTTGATGGAAGATGAACTGAATTTGGCTCAAAAGGAAATTGATGTCCGCCGAAAATACCATCCACAGTTTAAAACCGTTTTGGCAATTCGCAAAGTGGCTAAACTATACAAAGCCGAAGAGCAATTCAAACGCCGCTTGCTGGAAGAAATTCAAAAAAAGCAGGAACAGTAAACTGTTTTTAGGACGAAAAAGTCATCCGGAATGACTTTTGATGAAATTATTGCCGATTTTCCTGGTATGGAAGTTGACGACTTAAAGGCTTGTTTTGTTTATGCTTTAGTTTCGTTATAACGGAATTACAAAGCTATTTCCTTCCATTTTTCAAAATGCAAAAATAAACTTGCATATACCGCTGATATTTAATATTTTTGTGCGTTTGTTTTAATACTAAATTCACAAAATGAAACATATCGGGTTTGTTTGTTGGTTTGTAGTGATAGCTGCAATTTTTAAGGCAGAACACACATTTGCTCAAACACCAGTTTTGCTTAGCGTAGATCAAGATACTGTTGTAATTTGCAATGGAAACTCTGCAACTATAATTGCTAATGTGCAAGGTGCTGGGAATTGTAATTTAGGTACAGTTATTTCTGATGCTTATGGAGCTTTTTTAAGCGATGATCAATTTTATGACCAAATTGTGGATATTGGATTCAATTTCACGTTTTATGGAAACACATACAATCAATTACTGATTTCCACAAACAATTACCTTTCTTTTGATTTAACAAATAACACTGCAGGGGGCTATTCTCCTTGGTCTATTGGCAATGCCATTCCAGACGCTACCGCCACAAACACAATGAATGCAATTATGGGTCCTTGGCAGGATATATTGCCAAGTACAGCACCCGCCCCACCTTCTTTAGGAATAATTAAGTATGCTATTGTTGGGACTGCCCCAAACAGAATATTCGTATTGGATTATAATACTGTTACAATGTTCAGTTGTACCACTCAAGATTTCACCAGTCAAATACAACTTTACGAAACATCAAATAATATTGAAACACATATAACCAATAAACCCATTTGCTCTACTTGGAATAGTGGCCAAGCTATCCATGGGTTACACAATGCAAATGGAACAATTGCCCACGTTGTACCTGGTAGAAATGCAGGAAGTCAATGGACGGCCAATAACGAAGGCTATCGATTTTCCCCAACAAGTCCAACAAACTATACTATCGCTCCAATTCCTTTTAATCCTTCTCCAATTACCAATGGATTGGGTGTTATACAATGGTACGAAGGTAATAACTTAATGCCGCCTGGAGATACTTTGGTGGCATCACCAGCAGTAACCACCACCTATACCGCCCGCTTTTTTGATGGTTGCACAGGTACAACATATACTCAAGATGCAATAGTGATTGTTACTAACACTGCGCTCACCTCTTTTGCCGATTCTGTTGATTGCAATGGAGATAACAACGGCTTTGCATGGATGGTTCCAACAGGGGATTTTGCACCATATTCAATAAATTGGCAAAGCAGCATAGGGACTCAACTTTCGCAGCATTTTGGAGTTACAGCAGCAGATACTTTGAAAAACCTTATAGCCGGAACATATATTGTTACGGTTTCGGATAGTGCAAATTGCGTTTCAAAAGATACTATAGTGGTACTTGAACCCGACGTATTAGAAACTACAATTATTCCTACCGACAATCTTTGTTTTGGTGAGCGAAACGGCTCAGCAGTAGCAACTATCACAGGAGGAACAACGCCATACACCTATATTTGGAACGACCCCTACAATCAAAATACACTTACTGCCGATAGCCTTTATGCCGGAAATTATCTGTTTAATGTTACAGACTTCCACGATTGCTTTCTTTCAACTAATGTAATTGTTGCCCAACCCCCAAAACTCGAATTAGTAACTTCATCCGTTACCGACACCTGCGAAAAAAGCTTGGGTGTAGCCAAGGTAAACGTAAACGGTGGCACTCCATTTTATTCCTATTACTGGCTACCCGACAGCACCGACCATCAAATTGCCACCAATATTCCCAGCGGGGATCATTATGCCATAGTAACCGATGCAAACAATTGCCGCGATACTGCATTAGCAGTTGTGCAAAATATTGCATCACCCATTGCCGATTTTTCGTTCCTCACAGCCGATGATGGAGTGTTGTATCCAGAAGTTATCTTCGGTAACAAAAGCGAATACTCCACCACTTACCGTTGGAATTTTGGCGATGGAGGGGCAACTTCCGATGAATATAACCCAGTACATCTTTTCCCATCGGCCGATAGCTTTTTGGTTTCGCTAATCTCCTTCAACCAGTTTGATTGCTCCGATACCATTGCCCAACGGATTAAGTTCCCACCATATTACACTTTTTATGTGCCTAATGGATTTACCCCAAACAATGATGGTATAAATGATGTATTTACGCCCGTTTCCTTAGACTCAGAACCCGAAAGTTATAGTATGAGTATTTATAACCGTTGGGGACAGGAAGTGTTTCGGTCGAAAGATTTCACGAACCCTTGGGATGGCAAAGATCGTAGCGGAAACCTCCTCGGTCCAGGGGTTTATGCTTATGCCGTAGTCATCAGTGAATGGACTGGATTTGTAAAAAAATATCAAGGGAAAATTACTATTGCTAAATAAAAACAGATGCAGCAATTATCTATTGAATCTATTGCGTATTGTCATTGCGAGGGGTATTCGCCCCGAAGCAATCCCTACCTAAATGCGATATTGCTTCGGGAATACCCTCGCAATGACGAAAGCCCGTATAGTTTAAAGTTGGATGGGGACAATACAAATTCTATTAAAAATCAAAAACTATGATAAACAAAAAATCACTCTTAATTCTCACACTTTCACTCTTTAGTTTTACTGCATCCTTTGCTCAAGACCTTGGAATGGTCTTGAACTATACCAGTGGCAAAAGCGGCTTTAACGAAGCAACGTATGATTTATCGTTCACCTTAGAAGCTCCTTCCAGAACGGATTTCAAAAAGGAAGAATTGATAAGAAGTTCAACAACAATTGCAGCCATAAAAGAGATTCAGGTTTTTGTGGATGATGTTCGTCCGATGGCTGTTGCAATTCTAAAAACAAATGTGAAAAACCAACAGGAATTGGAACAATTAGTAAAATCAATTTATTCTACTTGGAATTTGAAATACATTATCTTGAACGGAAACAAAATAACCGAATCGGGTAAAATTCATTTATAAAAATTTATGCACCAATGTTACTCCAAAGAATTTTAGCTATTTGTGTAGGAATTTGTTGCTTCGCAGCAAGCTCTCAAGCACAAATATCTTCACCTACTGCCACAGGGCAAGGTCTTACGGCATATACTAACGCTTCTCCAAATGACCCTATTTATGTTTTTTGTTCGCCCGACCACATGGGCAACCCGGTTACATCGGGAAGCCTAACCGCTACCCCAACAGGCGGGACAGCACCATATACCATAACGTGGTGGAAGTTTGATTTACCCACTAACTCTTGGAATTTATACACCACTCAAAATGGTATGCCAGGTGCTGCCACTATTAACAATGTGTTGGATGGGGGATATTTTGTTACGATTGCTGATGCTGGCGGAAATTCTGCCGGTTGCGATATAGCGTGGGTTTGGGTAAAAAGTACACAGGTTGATGTGGCGGCAATTGCTCCTGGATGTACGCCCTTTCAATTGAATGGAAGTTATACTGCAACAGATAATTATACTTATTATAACCCTCCGGCATTCCCATTTTCCATAAATAATCAAACTCAAATTACAGTTTGTATGTCGGCGACACATACTTACGTTTCCGATTTAGCTTTTTATATGGTAGGTCCTGCTACTTGTGGTAGCCCTACAGTATTATTGTGTCCAAACCCGGGTGCTCTTGGCCAATGGGCAACTTGTAATAGTGGGAATAATGTAAATAATTTATGTTTTACAACCTCTGCTGCTGGTAATATTGATGTATGTACATCGGGAGTACCTTTATCGGGGACGTATGACAGCTATGGCCCTGCTTCCACCTCTATTAATTGGGCTCCTTTTTATGGTTGTTTAGCAACAGAAGGAGGATGGAAAGTGCAGATTTATGATTGTATTGGTGCCGATGTTGGAGCTTTAACAAATACAACTATAACTTTTAATGGGAACACAGGTTGCGGCCCAACTACAATAACCTACAATTCTGGAGGGATTAATTCAGCAATTAACGATGGAGCCTGTAGTGCTGCAACAGCCTCAATATACACCGTTCCCCTTCAAGCAGCAGTTCCTCGCACTTTCACCACCACCACCACCTTTACTTGGACTGGAGCAAACGTAACCGCTCCCGGATCGCTAACTCCAATGGTTTCGCCTTGCCCAACAGTTGATACTTGGTATTATTTAAACGTTACCAATTCCGTGGGTTGCACGCACAAAGATTCTGCATTTTTTGACTATCAAGTTCCAAATTCTCCGGTTATTACTCCCGCAGGGCCATTTTGTGTGGATGCTGCTCCGGTTAATTTAGTTGCCGATTTGCCCTTAGGCACTTGGACAGGAACCGGAATAACCAACGCTGCCAACGGCACTTTCGATCCGGCTACAGCGGGTGCGGGAACGCATACAATTACTTACACCACACCACCACCCTGCGGAAGTCCAACAACTTTAAATATTGTTGTAAATCCGCTTCCGGTTTTATCGGAAACGCATACCGATGTAAGTTGTTTTGGAGGTAGCGATGGAGCAATAGATTTAACCGTAACTCCAAATACGGGTGTAATCAATTATTTATGGACTCCTGGAAATGCTACGACTGAGGATTTAACAGGAATTGCTGCAAATAATTATTCCGTTGATGTTACCGATGCAAACGGCTGTGTAAACACGTTAGCCATTCTAATTTCTGAGCCGCTTGCTGCTTTGAACGTTACAGAGACTCACACTGATGTTAGTTGTGGTGGGCTAAGTGATGGTAGCATTGATTTAACAACAACCGGAGGCACTTCGCCCTACTTTTATGCATGGACACCAAACGTTGGCACTACCGAAGATGTGGCCGGAATCCCTGCTGCAAACTATGCTGTGGTTATCACTGATAATAAGGGTTGCACATTCAATTTAGCCATCCCGATTGTAGAGCCTCCTATTTTGGTTTTAGCAGAAACCCATCAAAATATTCCCTGTTTTGGCCAAGCTAACGGTAGCATAGATTTAACACCTACTGGCGGAACTTTGCCATATAGCTACGCTTGGTCTAATTTAGCCATTTCGCAAGATTTAACCGGGCTTGCGGCTGGAACGTATGATATAATTGTTACAGATTTCAACAACTGCACCGCAACTATTACCAACATTCTAATCACCGAACCTTTAGCTGCACTCAATGTTACCGAAACGCACATTGATGCCACCTGCTTTAGCTATTGCGATGGTTCAATAGATATTACCGTAACTGGTGGAACTGTTCCCTACATTTATAATTGGACGAATAGTTCAACTATTGAAGACCCTGGGGCTTTATGTGCAAGTGTTTATACGGTGACAGTAAGTGACAATAATGGCTGCACGTTTCCACTACAAGTTACGATTGGCCAGCCTTTATCTGGAATTACAGTTACCGGAACTACCATTGATGCACTTTGTAGTGGAAATTGTGATGGTTCAATTGATATAACTGCAACAGGCGGAAGCGGTGGTTTTACCTATTCGTGGACAAATGGTGCAGGAGTTGTTGAAGACCCCATTGGATTATGTTTAGGAACGTATGATGTTACCGTAACCGATGTTACAGGAGTGTGCACCATTACGGAATCTTTCAGTATTGGCGAACCAACCTTGGTAACTGTCTCTACATCAGCCGATGTTACAATCTGTATTAACAACTCTACAACACTTCAAGCTTTACCTGCCGGAGGTGCCGGTTCGGGTTTTACAGTAAATTGGACTTCTGCCCCAAATGATGCTTCATTAACTACCCCTACATCAATGAATCCATCGGTAACGCCAACTGCCAATACAACCTATACGGTTACGGCGGCTGACGTAAACGGTTGTCCATCTGCACCGGCAAGTGTTACAGTTTCTTTGGCGGCTCCTTTAGCTATAACCGTTACGGTAACCGGGGAAGATACGCTATGTATTGGCGAATCGAGCAACTATTCTTTTATTGCCACGGGTGGTGATGGAAATTACACCTATTCTGACGGTGCGGCGGCCATTATTTCACCCGTAACAGTTAGCCCATCTGCCACTACAACCTATCCGGTAACAGTAACCGATGGTTGCGGAACGCCTTCGGTTACCGATGATGTAGATATTGTGGTAAACCCTTTACCTGTAATTGTTATAAACACAGCTAAGGACACTTGTTCTCCTTTAGAAGCAGAATTTAATGCCAGTGGGACGCTTCCTTCTGCCGATTCGTTGTTTTGGGATTTTGGCGATGACCCTTCTTTACCTTCTAATCTATCTACATCACCAACTCCATCACACACTTATATCACACCTGGAATTTATGATGTAACCTTGCGAGTTATAACCCGCGATGGCTGTACTGATATTAAAACTTTCGATGATTTCATTGTGGTTCGACCCAAACCCACTGCCGGATTTATGGGTTCGCCTGCCATTACCGACATTCTTCACCCTGAGGTTACCTTCATTGACCAATCTACCGGAGCAAGTATGTGGAATTACGACTTTTTAGATGGAACAAGTTCTGCCGACCAAAGTCCAGCCCATATTTTCACCGATACAGGCTATTTTAAAGTGCTGCAAACCGTTACCACTGACCATGGCTGTACCGATGAAGCAACAAACACCATTTATATTACACCGGTTTACAATTTATACATTCCTAATGCATTTACGCCAAACGATAATGGAATAAACGAAACGTGGAATGCTCACTCGGAAGGGGCTTTACAGGGTACTTATGAAATGTGGGTGTATAACCGCTGGGGCGAAGAGGTTTTCAGAACCAAAAGCTTTGATAACAACTGGGACGGAACCAGCAACGGACGTGTATGCCCTCCCGGCCCTTATGTGTATAAAGTAAAGATTCGCAGTGCTGAAGATTTTAGAGAAAAGTATTACAAAGGGTATGTAACCTTGGTGAGATAATGCATTGGGGTAATCCAACGCAATTAATCAATCACCGAAATATTCCAGCATCGGTTCAAAGTAATACTCATTCCAGCCTTTTAAATATGCATCGGCTTGACCTTCGGGAATATTCCAGTGGTTGATATAGATTTTTCCACCTTTTGAAGTGTCCTCAAACAATAGTTCCAATGAAGAATCGGGGTCGGAATCAGCAAATTCGGTAGTTCGCCAAGTTTGGAGTATGCGTTTGCCAGAGTCTAATTCTACTGTTTTCCCCCAAATGTACCCATCCCAGGCAAAATGTTCACCACCTATGGATGGGTCAATTTCTGCGGAGCTACCTGTAAATTCGGAGTGGGTTTCACTATTAAGCCAAGCGTCGTAAAGTTCTTGTGCAGAAACAGGAAACGTTTGTGAAAGTTTGATTGATGTATTTGCCATTGGAGAAAATTTTCTACAAATAAAAGAATAAATCAACTTCAACGCTTACAGGATTAGATATAGCACACCGTTCGATTATATACCTTTGAGCCGCCCCCTTAGAGCCGCCGTCCATTTAACCTAACACCAAACAATAAAGCACCACATACTTGAAACGGGTAGCAGTAGTCATCTTAAACTGGAACGGAAAGCATCACCTCGAAACCTTCCTGCCCTCAGTCGTTCAGCACAGTAGTCATTTAGCCGACATAGTGGTGGTGGACAATGGCTCAACCGACGATTCATTGAGCTTTCTTTCCCTTAATTTCCCTACAGTAAAAAACATCGAACTGGGCAACAATTATGGGTTTACCGGCGGCTACAACCGGGCAATGCAGCAAATTGAAAATGAAATTTCCATCATCCTCAATTCCGACATCGAAGTAACTCCGGGTTGGATAGAACCCATCCTCGCTCTTTTAGATTCCGATGCCCAAATAGTCGCTGTTCAGCCAAAAATACTGGCCTACACCGACAAAACCAAGTTTGAATATGCTGGTGCTGCAGGTGGATTTATAGATTTTCTGGCCTATCCCTTTTGTCGCGGGAGGCTGTTTAATAGTATGGAAACCGACCTTGGGCAGTATAACGATGAGAAGGAAATCTTCTGGGCCACCGGTGCTTGTATGTTTATCCGAACTCAAGCCTTTAAAGAGATCGGCGGTTTCGACGAAGACTTTTTTGCCCATAATGAAGAAATAGACCTCTGTTGGAGGTTAAAGCACAAAGGACTCAAAATCTATTATTGCGGACATAGTACCGTATATCACCTTGGCGGCGGTACACTCCATAAATCAAATCCTCGTAAGACGCTTCTCAACTTCCGAAACAACCTCACCATGCTCATCAAAAATGACCATTCGGGGTTGTTGTTCTCCAAATTCGTTATCCGCCTAATCCTCGATGGCATGGCAGGCCTGAAATTCCTTCTCGAAGGCAATTACCCCGACACTATCGCCGTGGTGAAGGCCCATTTTGCCGTTTATGGTCAAATAAACACAATCTTACTGAAGCGTAAAGCTATTTCGGCCAGCAAAAAACCACTTTCAGGCGTCTATCTCGAAAGCATTGTTGTTGACCATTATTTGAAAGGGAAAAAGCGTATTGATATTTAATGCAATCCTTGACAATTATTAAACCCAAATCCGCTAAATTCCTATAAAATCGCTCCTTTGCAAATCAATATTCTGATAAGTTTGCACCCGAAAAACTAAAACCCCCTAAATGAGTAAGATTTCAGGCATCAATGCCCGACAAATCCTCGATTCGAGAGGAAACCCTACAGTTGAAGTAGATGTAACAACAGAAAATGGACTAATTGGGCGTGCTGCTGTGCCTTCTGGGGCTTCCACCGGTAAGCACGAAGCCGTTGAACTCCGCGACAACAACAAATCACTTTTCTTGGGCAAAGGCGTTCTTAATGCCGTTAATAACGTTAATGCTGTAATTGCACCTCACCTTAAGGGCTTAAACGTACTCGACCAAAACGGTATTGATAAAAAAATGCTCGACCTCGATGGGACCTTTAACAAAGGGAAATTAGGTGCAAATGCAATTTTAGGAGTTTCTATGGCTGTAGCGAAAGCGGCGGCTCAGGTTACCAACCAACCTCTTTATAGATACGTGGGTGGTGTAAATGCAAACACTTTACCCATTCCTCTGATGAACATCTTGAATGGTGGCAGCCACGCCGACAATTCTATCGATTTTCAGGAATTTATGATTGTTCCGGTGGGTGCAGATCGCTTTTCAGATGCATTGCGGATGGGTACCGAAGTTTTTCATCACCTCAAAGCCGTTCTGAAATCAAAAGGAATGAGCACAAATGTGGGCGACGAAGGCGGTTTTGCTCCCAATTTGAAATCAAACGAAGATGCTATCGAGTCGGTTTTACAGGCAATAGAAAAGGCTGGATTTAAACCCGGAGTAGATATATACATAGCAATGGATGCCGCTGCTTCAGAGTTTTATTTAGAGGATGAAAAAGTTTACCACTTCAAAAAGTCCGATGGACGTAAACTCACATCTCCCGAAATGGTCAGCTATTGGAAAGAATGGGCATCCAAATATCCAATAATTTCTATAGAAGATGGCCTTTTCGAAGACGACTGGAGCGGATGGGAATTGCTTACCAAAACCATTGGCGTTAAAACCCAATTGGTGGGTGACGATTTATTCGTAACCAATGTAACCCGCTTAAAACAAGGTATTGATACAGGAGTGGCTAACTCAATTTTAGTAAAAGTGAATCAGATTGGTTCACTTACCGAAACCATAAATGCCGTAAACATGGCTACTGCTGCAAGTTACACCAGCATAATGAGTCACCGCAGTGGCGAAACCGAAGATGTAACCATTGCAGATCTTGCTGTTGCTCTTAATTGCGGACAAATCAAAACTGGTTCGGCCAGCCGCAGCGACAGGATTGCAAAATATAACCAGTTACTTCGCATCGAAGAAGAATTGGGCAACAACGCCTATTATCCCGGGAAGAATTTCAAGTTTTTAAACAGATAAATACCTCACTCACCCTCTGAAAATAGAATGATGAGTTCAAACGTAACTCGTAATTCCTAATTCGTAATCTCTATGGAAGCTCTCAAGAAAAAATTTGCCGATAAAGCCTTGCCAATGGCCGGACAGATAAAACAGTTTGTAAAAGAACATGGCAATACGGTTATTGGCGACATCACCATCGATAAAGTATATGGTGGAATGAAAAGTATGATTGGCCTCGTAACCGAAACTTCCAAACTCGACCCCGAGGAAGGAATTCGTTTCCGTGGATTAACCATTCCCGAGTTAAGAGAAAAATTACCCCGTGCAGTTGGCGGATTCGAGCCCCTACCCGAAGGCTTGTTTCTATTAATGCTTTTGGGCGAAGTGCCTACTCAGGAAGAAGTTTTTGCTTTAAGTAAAATGTTGTCCGAGCGTGCCGAAGTACCTGCTCATGTTTTTGCAGCTTTAGATGCTTTACCTAAAACAACGCATCCAATGACTCAATTCAGTATTGGAGTATTGGCTTGCAGAACCGAAAGTGTTTTCGGAGCGGCTTATGATAAAGGTCTGAACAAAAAAGATTATTGGAACGCCACCTTTGAAGATTCCATTAATTTGATTGCTAAACTTCCCCGGATAGCAGCCTATATATATAGAAGAACGTATTTCAACGACGACCATATTGCTCCCGACCCAAGCCTGGACTGGGCAGCAAACTTTGCCAAAATGTTGGGTTATGATACCCTAGACATGAAACGTTTAATGCGTTTATATCTTACTATACATGCTGACCACGAAGGTGGAAACGTTTCAGCTCATGCCACCCACTTAGTTGGTTCTGCTTTGAGCGATGCCTATTATTCTTTTTCAGCCGGGATGAATGGCTTGGCCGGACCTCTCCATGGATTAGCCAATCAGGAAGTGATAAAATGGTTGTATCAATTGCAAGATGAAATTGGCACAAAATCTCCAACTAAAGAGCAAATTTCAGATTATGTAAAGAAAACACTTTCGGAAGGAAAGGTAATACCCGGATACGGTCATGCTGTTCTTCGTAAAACCGACCCCCGCTTTTCGGTTCAACAAGATTTTTATCGCCGCTATATCGGACAGGACGATTTATGTGAAACAGTTCAATTGGTGTATGAAGTAGTTCCCGGAATCTTGGAGGCTACCGGAAAGGTGAAAAACCCTTGGCCAAACGTGGATGCTCATTCAGGAGCCTTGCTTGTGCATTATGGCTTCACCCAATACGATTTCTATACCGTGCTCTTTGGTGTTTCTCGTTCCTTAGGCGTATTGGCTCAATTAATCTGGGACAGAGCACTAAATCATCCTATCGAACGTCCTGGCTCGGTTACCACAGAGTGGATGATGAAAAAAGCAGGGTTGTAATACTAATTGTAATTCTTAGATAGCCCAAAGCTATCTAAGAATTTTGCAATGGTTAATGCCGATGCAATAAAATAGCAGAGCCAAGCATTGGACTTTATATTTTAGGTAATCGGTTTAATGTTCTGAAAAGAATTAGTTTACGATGTTTTAGATCGAAGGGAGGTTTTAATTCGTTATAAAGCCGATACAGTTTACTAAAAAACAATCTGCTCTCATTCCCCACGCTTTTTCACAAAAAAGTCCTTCACCAACTGTCCACATTCATCATCTAAAATTCCTGTTGTTACCTTGGTTTTCGGGTGAAGAATGTTATTGCTGAATTGAGAATACCCTCGCCGATTATCTCCGGCTCCATATACAATGCGAGCCGTTTGAGCCCAGGCCAAGGCTCCGGCACACATAACGCAGGGTTCCACAGTTACATAAATAGTACACTCGTCCAAATATTTCCCGCCAATATAATTCGCTGCCGAAGTAATGGCCTGCATCTCGGCATGAGCAGTTACGTCGTTTAAGCGTTGCGTTAAATTATGGCAACGGGCAATAATTTTATTATTTACCACCACAACAGCACCAATAGGTACCTCGTCTTGCTCAAAAGCTTTTTGAGCCTCCTTCAAGGCTTCCCTCATATAATGTTCGTCAGACTGGTCCAGTATCATTGGCGTTCTTGAATTAAACCGGAAGTAATCTTGGCCGAAAGTAAACAAAGCGGCATTCCTGCACCCGGATGAACACTTCCGCCACAAAAGTAAAGCCCTTTAATCGTTCGGCTAAAATTAGATTGCCGCATAAAAGCCGACCATACACTATTGCTGCTAAACCCGTACACCGACCCCAATGCCGAATTATAACGGGATTCAATCATCCGGGGCTCTAAGCAATCTTCCACGTCAATAAGTTCTTCAATGTTTGTTTTCAACCTTTTCGAAATTTTGTTTAGGATATTTCTTCGACAGTCCTCCACCAACTTATCCCAATCTTGACCCGCAATAGGCGGAACACTCACCATCACAAACCAGTTTTCGCAACCTTCAGGAGCATCCTCGGGCAGCTCTTTAGCAGTTATATTTACATAAACTGAGGGGTCGGGGTGCAACACTTTCTTTTCAAAAATACAGCGATACTCCTCCTCACTATTTTCGCTCATAAACATATTGTGCAAACATAGTTCGGGAAACTTTTTCTTAACCCCCCAATAAAAGACCACCATCGACGAGGAACGTTCGTGGGTCTTAATATTTTTGGGAATAGGATGTTTACTAAGCAAATGCTTCCAAGTGTTGAAGGCGTCGGCATTGGAAACAATGATGGAACTCTTAAAGATTTCGTGCTTGGTTCTAATGCCGGTAACTTTATTGTTTTCGGTTAAAATCTCCTCTACCCGCTGCCCAAACTGAAACTTTACCCCCAGCCGTAAAGCCAATTTATAGAGCGAATCAACAATAGAATATATGCCATCTTTAGGAATAAACACCCCGCCATTTTGTTCAAAGTGAGCAATTACACTCAATGTCCCCGGGGCTTTATAAGGGTTTGAGCCATTGTAGGAAGCATATTGATTGAAAATCTGAACCAATTTAGGATGTCTCAAACTCTCACAATTGTATTTATTTAAACTTTGAAAAGCCTTAATCTTTCCAAAGTTTAGCATCCCATGAAGTGTCTCCTTATTCCAGTAATTCTTGGCCTGATGCAAACTTCGCTCTAAAAAAACAGGAGCGGTAATTTTGTATATCTCCTCACTTTGATTGAGATACCTGTTAATCAAATCGCCGCTAATTTCCAATTTTGAAACCAATTCGGCAATGGTTTTGCCGCTTTCGTTAAAAGTGTTGAGTTCTGTTCCGTCTTCAAAAAAGTAACGAAAGATATGTTCCGGCTTTTTAAAAGTGAAATAGTTAGCCGGGTTTTCTTTCGCCAAGCTAAACAGCTCTTCCACCAAGTGGGGTTGAGTAAGCACCGAGGGACCCATATCAAATCGGTATCTGCCAAGCAACTGCTCCTTTATTTTTCCTCCCGGATTGTTCGATGCCTCAAACACTTCCACCGAATAGCCCATCAGCCTCAACCGAATAGCACAAGCCAAACCCGAAAGTCCGCTTCCAATAATTAATGCTGTTTTTGAGAAAGGCAATGGAGGCAAAAGTAGAAGAAGTAGGGAAGAAAGTCAACTATGAGTTTAGCACTTTTGACATAACGGAGTTAGTGTTTTTAGTCTTAGTCAAAAATGGGTGATATTGGATTTGCCACATTTCGATTATATAGTTACTACACTATAACTCAGATAGGGTTGCAGAAATAGACATGTGTCGTTTTTGCCAGTCAAAAGCAATTGTTAAGAATGGTTTATTTTTAATAAATCACTGAATTCAGCATTTTTTGTTACTTCGCCCGTAAATGCTATCGCAAAAGTTATATGAACTGCTAAAGGAAATGTCGGCTTCGGATGCGAAGACCCTATTGCATAGCTGTAAGCAGAGTACGGATAAGCGATATAAGATATTGGGAAGTTTATTAAAAACCAGAAACTTGGTTTACGATTCGTTTTTGCAAGTGTTTAAAAGCAAATGCGATGAAGTGTATAAAGGGCAGGATGAATCTCAGCTAAACCATACCCTACGCCGCTTGTCCGATTTCTTTTGTGGGGAGATTGAACAGGTGATTTTCCTAAATCTGGAAGATTCGGATAGGGCTATTTTTCTCTCCTTGGGTAGGCACTTTCGGAAACAAGGCAACACCTTTCTAAGCGAGTATTACTTCGGCAAAAACTATCAAATGGTGTCTGAAACCCACACCATCCCTGATTTGCTGCATGCTATCCCCAACCTGATTTCACTGAATTATTTAAAAAGCAGTGCCGAAGGCTATAAAATGGGGCTTGCCTTAAATGAGGAACTCAACACCATTAATGAATTAAATTATCACACCTTAAAGGTCGACTACTTTAATAATATCAGTAACCTTTATTTAGATACCAATACATTAGGCAACAAAACGAGTTTGGATGTACTGGGCGAAATTGAACATTTTTTCAAAGAAGTGAAAAAACCTGAATTGCGAATTGGGCTGCGAATTTCGCAAATGCGGCTCAGCTTTGGCACCCCTGCCTTTTCGGTGTATTCTCAAAAAGTGGAATCCATTTTCAGAAAGCTAGACCTAACCACAGAGGTGGAAATTATACTCCGGAAATACCTTTTCTTGAAATTGGTGCTTGGCTTTTATTCCGGAGGCAATTTGGACGAACTGATTGAAACTGCCGAACGCATTCGAACTATCAATAACAAATCTTCATTTGTAGATAGTTACACTGTTTTTTATTTGGTTGTGCTTTTGCTTTTGAAAGGGGAAATAAGCCAAGCTCAGAAGGTGCTTAAAGCTGAGCCAAATTGTTTTAAACAGCATACGGCATACCTAAAAGATTTTATTGATGGCTTTGATTCTTTAATCGGTTTGGAATTTGGGAAAGCCAAACGCAGATTTAATCACATAGTGGATAGCGAAGATTATTATATGGATCAGTTTTCACGCCTGTGTCTGCTCTGTATTTATCACAAACAGGGAGAGAATGAAACTTTTTTTTCCATGCTGAGGTCAACGGAGCGAAAGCTGAAAGCAAACCCCGGTAAAGTCTTAATCAATTCGTCCACTATGTATTTTGTAGCTTCCCTTAAAGCAATATCCCAAAACAAAAAGCCCGAAAAGGTGATTCCCGAAAATGTGTCTTGTATGCATAGATTTTTACTAAATTATATCTAGTCTTAAAGCCCATAGTGCCCATCAGGGCTGGAAATGGAAACGAAATGGCTCAATAATTTTGGCCGGAATCGATAGGGCAAATTGTTCAATTTTGTTTTAACTTAAGGTTAAGAGATTCTAAATTCGACTGTTCAAATGAATACCGTCGAACCCTGTTGTGCTCCTATGGCTACTAACCTAAAAGGTTGGCTTGTTTCGTTGTGCATTATTTCATTTCCTTCCTTATTAAGGTCGCAAAGCGGGGGCGATTATCAATCTAAGCAATCCGGTGATTGGAGCACCGCAAGCACTTGGGAGGTTTATTCGGGGAGTAGTTGGGTGAATTTGGGTGCCATGTCCACCACTACCTATGCTTTGGAATCAAACCCCGGTTGGACAAATGTGGTGATTAGTAGTCCCAGTACAAATTGGTCTTGGGCCAACAATATTGGAAACAGCGGAACGGGAGGGCTTACATTTGGTAAAACCCTAACAAATACACCTTCAACTTGGTATTATACAAGCCTTACCCTATTTGAAGGTATTGAATACAGTTTGGTATTTGACTATAAAACCTCTAATGCCACAGCAAGTAATAGCAGAATTGTGATGGCAATAGGGAATGCTGCACCCACCGCAAGCACCACCTGGACAGGGGCTACAGAGTTATATAATGCTTTGCAAGCAACAACTAATGCATGGGTAAGCAACACAGGCACAGCTACGTTTATTCCCACTGTTTCGGGCACCTATTATTTTGGATTTAGGGCAAGTTATAGTAGCGTGAGTGCAACCATAAACACCTGGGTTGACAATATGGTCCTAACCGGAACTGCAAACATTCCAAGTTCTGTGTCCAAATCAGTTTCTGTAAAACATACCGTTACGGTTTCTGGTAACTTAACCACCGACCAAACTACCGTTGAATTGGGTGGACGATTATTGCTTTCGGGCGGAACATTAACGATTGCCGATGGCACCGGGAATGACCTTAGTATATATGGAACCTACGAGCGGACTTCGGTAAGCACTACCATGAGCATTAATTCCGGTGCTGTAGTGTCTTGCGAAAGCGGAGGTGTGTATGAGCATAATGTTGCAGGAGGGTCAATTCCGAGTATTACCTGGCAAGATGGCTCCAACTTCAAAGCATTAAACAGTGCTCAATCAAATTTGAATCAAAGCTTTTGGGATTTTACCATTGCCGGAGGGAGTGCTAGCACTTTAAGTGTCGATAACACTTCAAGGACTACAACGGTAAGGAACAATTTGTATATACAAGGTGGTAACTTATATCTAAAGAATGGCGGTGCTGTAGGAGGGAATCACATTATAAGAGTAAAGGGGAATTACCTACAAACCGGTGGCTCCCTTGCATGGAACTCCAATAATACAGATAACACAAGCGTATTGAAATTGGAGGTTGAAAAGGACTTAACTATTTCAGGAGGAACTTGGAGTGGTTGGGTTTCGGCCACAGATTGCAACTCCGGAGTTTACTTTTTAGGCACAGTGGAGCAAAGCTATTCCACGATTTTGATTCATGACAATACCGGTGCAGTTAGGGATCGATTTTATTACAAGACTTCAGGCGGGCCTACAAATATTAATGAAACCTATTATGGAACAAGTGCTCAATTCACTGTAAATGGAAGCTGCGGAGGATCTCCCCCAACAGGATTTTCACGTTGGCCTACGTCGGGCTCCATGCTAAAATCCTTTACCATTAACAATTCAAGCGGATTAACCCTGCGAGATAACAGAACCATCAACAATGCCTTGTATCGGACAATAGGAAGCATTTCCTTAGGTTCAGGTGTGGCCATATCGTATGCATCGTCCACTACCTTGTCCTATAATGGCACCTCGGCTATTGTTTCTGAAAATGCAGAATTCCCTTCATCTAATGGTCCTACAAACCTAACTATTGATAATTCCGGAGGTGTAACGCTGCATGCTGACAGAACTGTTTCAGGTCAATTGAATTTCTTGAATGGAATTTTAACAACAGGTGCTTGCAACCCTAGTGTGAGCAACACAAAAATTATATTGAGTGATAATGCAACTTCTACGGGGGCCGGTGCCGGTAAATATGTAGATGGAATCATTCGGAAAGTTGGAAACGATGTGTTCACATTTCCGGTTGGAAACGGAGGACAATATGCACCGGCAGGCATATCTGCACCAAGTTTGGTAACAGATCATTTCACGGCTTGTTACCTGAAATCAAATCCACAGACCACTTATCCTGTGGATGTAAATGACCAAGCTTATCAATTGAGCCCCATGATTTATTTAAGTGATAAAGAATACTGGGAAATAGCACGGACCGGCGGATCTTCAAATGTCTATGTCACGCTTAGTTGGAATAATTACAGTAGTGGATATATTACCAATGCCAACACACTTAGAGTAGGCCACTGGAAATCGCAAAATCTAATTGCCCCTTACCTAAGTCCGTATTGGGAAAATCTTGGAATGAGTTCGGTAAGCGGAACAACAAATTCAGGGAGTATTACCTCAGCAGCTCCGGTGTCTAATTTTAGCCCATTTGCCTTGGGAAGCGAAGGCGAATCAAATCCCTTGCCAATTGATTTAGTAACGTTTTCGGCAAAGAAACTCAATGAAGTGGTAGAAGTGAGTTGGGTCACTGCTTCAGAAATCAACAATGATTATTTCTTGGTGGAGCGTTCTTCAGATTGTCAAGCATGGGAACCGGTTGGCCAAACCCGGGGAGCAGGCTTTTCAAATAAGTATTTGTACTATTCGCTTAACGATTCCCTACCCATCAGGGGAACTTCCTATTACAGATTGAAACAAACGGATTTTGATGGGAATTACGTTTATTCGGAAATAAGGCCTGTGAATATTAAAGAAACAGAACGGCCGTTTACGCTATTTCCCAACCCAACAGAAGGAAGATTAATTATTGAAGGAGAACCAACCGCGTTAGGTAATATTAAGATTTCGAGCATTATAGGTATGCCAATTGAAAACAATATCAGTATGAAATCACTAAATTCCAATCTTATGGAGATAGACTTTTTGAATATGCCTTCGGGCATCTATTTTGTTTCAATATCAGGCATGTCTTATAGGATTATTAAAAATTAGGTAAGTCATGAAAATGAAATTTAGGGATATAATGATTGAACATTTTTATAGAAGTTTATGCTCGTCGCTTTTTATATTACTTTCATTTATAGCCCATTCTCAGGTTGTAATCAATGAGGTACAAATGCAACCTGCTGGTAGTGCTACCGGAACAAATCCGCAGAACTTAGTGGATTGCACACCCAATGATGGAGCAGAATTTATTGAACTTTACAACACAGACCCTTGTAATTCAGTAGACATAAGTTGCTATATTCTGGGGTGCAATATTGCCGGAACATCAGCAGCATCTCACGGAGCATTTCGATTTCCATCGGGTACCATAATCCCTCCTTTAGGTTTTGTTTCCATTGGTGGAACAAATTCAGGAGCAACTTTTATTCTGAATACGTATTGTGGAACAGCAAATTTGAACATAAACCCTGCCGGAAGGTGGTATATGCCCAATGGTGATGGCTATATGATGCTTTATGATGCCTCCGGAACTGCTATTGACGCTGTATATTGGACCGTGAATGCTGGAGAAGCCAGCAAGTGGGGCACCGACACCGATATAAATACCAATCCAACCAGAATTCCGGCCGGAACAGGCGGATGTGCTGTGGTAAGTTCATTATCCGGGCCTGCAAATTTAGCCATAGGAACCGCCGAGTATGCGGGTCAAGCATCGGGAAACGGATTTTCGTCTGCTCGACAAACAGATGGAAGTAATACGTGGGTAAGAAATGTTGCCGGAACTATTAATGCCTGTAACGGAGCTTGTGTAATAGCGAATCCATTTTCAATTTCGGCAACAACTACGGCACCTTCCTGCGGTGCAAGCAACGGAGCTATAACGGTTAATCCCGCTCCGGCAGGTGCATACACCTACACTTGGGTTCCGAATGTTTCAGCAAACAATACAGCAAGCAATTTAGCTGCAGGAAGCTATCAAGTAAGCATTGATTTGAATGGGTGCCAAAAGGATACAACGATTGTATTATCAAATTCGGCAGGGCCTACCAATATTGTTATCACCCCCACAAATGCTTCTTGTGGCCTATCCAATGGTTCGGTAACTCTTGGAGCGGTTACGGGAGGTGTTGGCCCCTATACCTACAATTTCAATAATCTAGGGTTTTCCGGTACAACAAACTATTCAAATCTAGCAGCAGGCTCATATACCCTGATAGTAAAAGATGCAGCGGGATGTACCTACTCCGCTCCAAACATTGTATTGACAGGGGGCACGGCTCCAACTGCAATAACTGTTACCCCAACAAACCCTTCTTGTGGACAATCAAATGGAGCCATTGCTTTAGGTACTGTTACTGGTGGTACATCCCCTTACACCTATAACTTTAACAACCTTGGATTTTCTGCAACCACTAATTATCCAAACCTAGCTGCGGGTAATTATTCCTTAATTGTTCAAGATGCTTCCGGATGTACATTCAATGCTCCAAATAGTGTGTTAACCAGTTCGGCCGGCCCCACAGGGATAACCACCACCCCAACAAATCCGGCATGTGGTCAATCGAATGGTGCTGTTTCCTTAGGAGCAGTAGTTGGAGGTACTGCCCCTTACACCTATAATTTCAACAACCTTGGGTTTTCTGCAACCACAAATTATCCAAATCTTGCTGCAGGCAGTTATACTTTAGAAGTTACCGATGCAGCGGGTTGCACCTATATTGCCCCCTCTGTATCTTTGAGCAATTCGAATGGACCAACAGCTATTGCTGTTACGCCTACAAACCCTTCCTGTGGACAATCAGATGGATTGGTAAGCCTTGGAAACGTAACCGGAGGAACTGCACCATACACGTACAATTTTAATAATCTGGGATATGGTTCAACCACAAATTTTCCAAATTTGGCTGCAGGAAATTATACCTTAGATGTTCAGGATGCGAACGGTTGCATATTCTCAGCTCCTGCAATTGCACTCAATAACGCAAATGGACCTACTGCAATAGTTGTAAACATCACCAATTCTACCTGTTCTCAATCAAATGGTTCGGTTAGTTTGGGAACTGTTACCGGTGGCACAGCACCATACACCTATAACTTTAATAGTTTGGGATATTCAAACACGATTACCTACTCAACCCTAGCAGCCGGTAGTTACACCTTGCTCGTTCAAGATGCCTCAGGGTGCGTATATACGGCACCAAGTGCCACTATCACGACATCAAACGGTCCAACAGCAATTGCAGTGACCCCTTATAATCCAAGTTGTGGACAATCAAACGGAACGGTTACCTTAGGAAGTGTAACCGGAGGCACAGCCCCATACACCTATAATTTTAACAATCAGGGTTTCTCGGGAAATACAAGTTATACAAATTTGGCTTCAGGAACATATACGCTTGCAGTTACCGATGGGGCTGGATGCATTTTCAATGCTCCTGACATTATATTAAATACATCAAATGGACCTTCGGCAATTGCGGTAACTACGGTTGACCCATCCTGTTCTCAAACAAATGGCTCTGTTACTTTAGGAGCAGTAACGGGCGGAACATCTCCCTATTCCTACAACTTTAATGGTCAAGGATTATCGGCTACTATTTCATTTTCAAATTTGGCAGCAGGCACTTATTCTTTAGAGGTAAGTGATGGAGCAGGATGCATTTATGTTGCTCCATACATAATTTTAACTTCCTTAAACGGCCCTACCGACATAGTTATTACCATTTCAAACACGACTTGTGCACAAGCAAACGGGGCTATAAACCTCGGGGCTGTGAATGGCGGCCTTGCTCCTTATCAATTCAGTATAGATAATCAAACCTTTTCCACTAGCACTTTATTTGCGAATCTGTCCGCCGGGAATTATATCCTTTCCGTGCAGGATGCCAATAATTGTAGTTTTGATACAAGTTTTACTGTGCTTCCTTCCATTGGCCCCACTGGGGTGCAACTTTCGATAGAACCGGCAATTTGCACCCAAAACATTGGAAACATTAGTATTGATGCTGTTATAGGGGGTATTCCTCCCTATCAATATCAACTAAATACGCTTGGCCAATCCTCCACTACAATTTATGATAACTTGTCAGCAGGAAATTATACCCTTACTATTACCGACATTAATGGTTGCAGCCTAACAATTGACACTATTGTTACGCAAGATAATTCTTCAGGGCCCCAGTCATATACTTATGAAACCAAATCGCCCGATTGTGATAATTCCAATGGGAGCTTCTCCATTTTGAACGTCTCAGGAGGAACCGCACCCTATTTGTTTAGCTTTAGTGGAGGAGGCAATATGGCAGATTCAATTTTTGATAATCTTGATACAGGCAGGTATTATATCTTAATTACAGATTCGAATGGTTGCATGCTAAACGATTCAATTATTATAAAACCTAGTGAAGATGGAGAAGCCTATTTGCCCAATTGTTTCACACCCAATGGTGACAAGACTAACGAAAAATGGTTTATTAAGGGATATTGCATTCAGCATATTGAATGTTTTATTTTTGACCGCTGGGGCGAATACATTGCTAGGCTTGATGATGATGTAAAAGAATGGGATGGAAAGTATAAAAATGAATTTGTACCGGAAGGAGTTTATGCCTATAGAGCTAGGATTACATTTAATTCAAATAAAAAAAAGGCCGTAGTCGGGCACATTCTAATTCATTACGAATAATCAAATAAAAAATCAATTATGAAAAAAACAATTTTGTCGCTTTGTGTAATTCTTCTTTTTGCTGAATTCAATCAAAAGACTTTTGCTCAAGGCAATGTAGGCATTGGAACCATCACACCTGATTCTTCGGCATTGCTCGATTTAAGTTCAAATACCAAAGGATTATTAGTCCCTAGATTGAACTCCCTTCAAATATTAGGCATACCAAGCCCTGCCTTTGGACTGTTAGTTTATAATACTGATGATAGTTGCTTTCATTACTATAATGGCCTTAATTGGCTTTCCTTATGCCAAATGAATGGCTCAGGGGGCACAACCGGGCCAACAGGAATTGCTGGTGCAACAGGTGCCACAGGGCTGAACGGAATTACGGGGCCAACCGGCCCTACCGGAACAGCGGGAACTCCCGGAACAAATGGAATTACCGGTGCAACGGGAGCTACAGGAATTACCGGTCCAACAGGGGTTGGAAATGGCCCTTCTGGAGCAACCGGACCAACAGGTCCCTCTGGGGCTGATGGTATTGATGGAGTAACCGGTCCTTCTGGAGCTGATGGATTAAATGGTGTAACCGGTCCTTCAGGGCTAGATGGAGTTACCGGGCCAACGGGATTAACCGGAGCTACCGGTCCGACAGGAAATGCCGGAAGCGGGGTGAGCAATTACGTACTTACCTTGGGCTATGGAAGTACTGATTTAGCAACCAATTCAACCTATGTATCAGGCACATTTTGGAACTCACAAGCATTAACCTTGTTTAATGATAGGCCTTCAAGAAGAGCAATTATTCCAAAAACAGGCCAAATTGTCAGCGTGCAAGTACTTGCCGCTGTGGCTGGTACGCTTGCCGGTGTTTCTAATGATAATATTACCATTAAGGTTAGGAACGTTACGCAAGCAACAGAAAGTATTTTAACCTCAACGTATGGACTAAGTTCGGGGAATCTGAGCGGCGTTTCCCGAATAGATAACTTTGTTTTGAGTACTCCTTTGAATGTTACCACTGGTGACCAGATTCAAATGCGGTTGGATACGCCAAATTGGGTTACAGCCCCCACTCAAGTTACACAAATATTTAGTGTTTACGTGGAGTGAGCTGGTATTAGTTCCAAAGAAACAATTCCTTAACAACCCTGAAATGATTTATCGACGGTATGAAGATCCAAAACCTAAGCCCTAAAAAGCAATTAAATTTATTCACAAGAAACCAACAAGTCTTCATCACAACCCATTCCTTCTTTCACTCAACCCAAAACCACTTGCAAGGTTTGTGTTCGGTCTTTCCCTTAAAGGTGAAAGAACGAAAGGGCTTGTGTTGACTATTTTATCTTTAATGTTACCTATTAACATTAACCCTCGAAGAGCTAACATTAAACCTCGAAGACTTCGAGGTTCAATGTTCATTCATTTTCATTAACAGTTATTAGCAAATGGTTTCTGTTTTGCTCTTTTTTGTTTCGTGTAATCACCGAAAACGAAACAAAAAAGACTTGTAACTCAAGTTTTATGCCTTGCAGGTTTACGATTAAGTCTTCGAGGTTCCGTTTTACCCCTTAACACTAAACCTCGAAGACTTTTTTGTTTGTGTGCAAGACTTCGAGGTTTAATGTTAAGAGCCAACTCTTCAATGAAATAAGGCACACTAAGAGTTGAAATATGCAGTCTGAAACCCCTTACTGTAAAGGGTTTCAGAAGAATTCTCTAATGTCAGCATCTGCAAACAAAATGCAAAAATATGGCGTAATGGACAAAAGTGGAGGTCATTTTGGGTAATTTCGTTCAAGTGGACAAAAGTGGAGGTGTTTATTTTAGCACATTTCAATTTGATTGAAAACAACTATCTCATCTTTACATCATCAAGCAAAACGGAAGCAG
>CANJNG010000055.1 GCA_947475205.1 Bacteroidota bacterium | reverse complement strand
GTCGAAAGGGTATCTCGTAACGACGTTTTTCGTCCGTTCTTGCAAACGAATCTGACACTAATATAGTGTGTCTTTCTTCTTGTTTCTCTTTCTCCATTTTGAGTTTTTTGTTTTCAAAATGTGTCAAGTTTTTTTAGGAGATGACAAGTCAACAAAAGAAAACCCTAATTAATCAACTGCGAGCCCCAAGGAAAATAAAGAAAATCCCACAGCTGGGCCTAGGGTCTCCCTGCATCCGGTATCCAGGGCCTCTGGCCTTCATTAAATCAGCCAAATATCCCTTTCAAAAAAATATTTTCAATTCTACACAATATATATATTCTTTCTGCGTTATCTCTTAAACATTAGCCATGAAAAAAGATAGCGTTATAAATCAATTTGATTATCAACTTCGTTCGCCTGCACTAAAAGCCATAGGATATACTTATGCTGAAATCGGAGATTTGCTCGACATGTCGGCTGACACGGCGGAGAGCCATTGTAGGAAGTTTAAAGAGAAATATCATTTAAAGAAAAATGCCTGCTGTTGCTGTATAGCAAAGGCTCTCGATATAATACACCCCACTTTGATAGATAAACTTGTGCTGGAGCATTATCCACATTTGGGGGAGGATGAGGATGATGAGGAGGAATAAAAACCACGGAGAACACCAAGGAAATACCCACTAAGGACACAAGGGATATTTCATTTTGTTTTCAAATGGATGAACGAGCTTCGCTTTGGTCGATTGCTAACTTTGTGAGTATTTCCTTGGTTTTCTCTTCTTCTTTTCGACCTTTGGTTAAGCCTGTGAATCGTGGTTTATACTTATAACAATTAGGGGGCTGAAGCCCAAAGCAGTAGTTGGGTTTATTAACCCCAGCCTTAAGGCCGGGGTTAATGAGAGGCGGTGGGTTATAGGGCTTTAGCCACCTAAAATTTCATTCCAAACCTCTACGGTTCTGTATCATAATTATTTAAACCTAAGTAAATTCATTATTCAGGCTTTATATGCCCTAAGAAATTTGTTTGTTGGTTTGATTTTTTTTGAAAATATACGGAATTCCGTAATAGCCAGCCGAAAAATGCCTTATACTTTTGTACTTTAATTCAAAATCAACAACGAAGAAAGCACCTTAAGGTGCAAATTAAATCGAAAGCTAAATAAAGGGGATTCCTTCCAAAATCAAGAAAACCAAATCATTAATTGTTAAACCTATCTTAATTTAAAAAAATGAAAAGAGGAAACATCAACCGCCTAAACAGCACCAAACAAGTACAAACTACCGTAAACAACGACCCCGGTGCTACAAGTGCCATCACTGGGTTTGCGGCTGTGAAAAGTGAATTAGACAATAAAATTACTATTGTGGAATCCAGCATCGAAATAAGTGAATCGCCTTCGAGCGGTGTAACTATGGACACGGAGGACTTGCGTGAGCAAACCTTCCTGGCAACCTTTATTTGTGCGAACGGTCTGGTTTCGTTTGCATCGGACGCTCCGGTAAACAACACCCTACGCACCGAAGCAAAAATTACCCGTTCGGGCATGAGCAAGCTAAGCAAGGAAGAATTTGCTCTGAAATGTGAAACCGTTGTGAATTTGGCGGTTGCTCATGCTGCGGGCATTCTGCCTAAGGGTGTTTCAGCCACCGACATCAGCGATGCTCAAAGTTTGGTTTCTTTATATAAAACAGCTAATAATTTCCCCCAGGCTAAGATTCAAGATAAAAAAGCGGCGGGCGAATTGGCCATTATCACCCTCGATGAAATAATGCTCAATTTGTTTCCGAACAAAATGGACCCGATGATTAATACTTTAATCAAATCGAACAATGAATTTTACAAACTCTATTATAATGCTCGTAAAATCTTGAACGAAGGTCAAGGCACTACCCGTATAACCTACACTCTTATGCAGGCCGCAAACCTGGTGAATGCCGCCACAGCCAGCATCGAAAACAAAATGGTATTGGCCCGTCCCCGCCCCGTCCCTTACCCTATTCAAATCTCCACTCCCGAAGGCAATATCATCCACGACAAACTCGGCACCGGCCTCTTTGATATCACCATTGAGAAGGCAGGTTATGTAATAAAAGTCCTCCGCGATAATCGGGTAAAGCTAGGCGGGAATCTTCCCCTTGGCATAGTGCAACTTGAGTTTGCCGAAATCATCATCCCCATCGGACCTAACGAAACGCTGGTGGTTTTCTTCCCCGATTCGCCACAATGGGCTATTGGGAATACCATTAATGCCAAAAATATCACAAGCGGAACTGCAATTTCAAAGCTCAATCTCTTTAATGCCGATAATGAAAACAGTCCATACACTGGCAGCGGAGATACGGAGTTGGAAAACGTGCAAGAATTTACCGCACTTATAGAATCAGCCGGCTTTAAACCCTACCTGAAAATGTTTAACAACAGTGCAAACCCGGGGGTGATAAGGATACGGATTTCGTAGAATGCATGGCACGCCGATGCCTGACGGCATTTTGACGACCGACAAAGCCTTCTTGGTTTCAACAAAAAACAAATTACACAACCAAAATGGGACACAGATTTTACTGATAGGACACTATTGATTTTAGATGTAAAATAATCTTTAAGATCTTTTGGTTAAAAGGGGCTCTTCGACTCGTAGGATGAAACTTGATTATATTCAAGATTCTTGGCTTGTCGGGAGATGCCTTCAAGACATTCTGTGGTTATTGGAATTCTCAATTAGGAATTGTATTCAAAGTATCTATTTTTGCCAAATACAAAATAAATTCGATTGGTTTATCCCGATTCAGGATTTGTAACCCTTAACGTGAAATTCAACCAGCGAAATTTATTCATCGGCAAAAACGTAACTATTGCAGCATCGGCTAAAATTGGCGACAACTGCACCATTTACGATAACGTTTCAATTGGCGAAAACAGCATTATAGCAAATGATTGTGTGATAGGTGAACCGCTTTCGGGCTACTATTCTGATGTGGAGAATTATCAAAACCCGGCTACCGAAATAGGAGCAAATGCTTTAATACGTAGCCATGCTATAATATACGCCGGCAATAGATTCGGTGATTTTTTCAGCACAGGCCACCGCGTTATAGTTCGGGAGAATAACGTTTTCGGGAATCATTGCCATTTGGGTACATTCACCGATATTCAGGGCTTTTCTGTATTTGGAAACTATATGCGTACCCACAGCAGCGTGCATATTTGCCAACATAGCAGGGTAGGGGATTTTGTGATGATTTACCCCTTTGTTGTGTTTACGAACGATAAATACCCGCCTACTACTATTCCGCAGGGGCCGGAAGTAGGCAATTATACCCAGATAGCCGTGAATGCCGTATTGCATCGAGGTGTGAAAGTAGGTAAGCATTGTTTGATTGGTAATGGAAGCAGCATTGCAATGGATATGGCCGATTACACATTCTTTGCCGGAAATCCTGCAAAATTGATTTGCGATGTGCGTGATTTAGGACAAGCCAAAGGCGAAACCTATTACCCCTGGCCGCTGCGTTTTGAACGGGGCATGCCTTGGGAAGGAATTGGCTATGAAAACTGGTTGAAGGGTGAGTAATGGTTGTTCTTAAACCGCAAAAACATTAACCTGAGTTCATCGCCACACACCGCATTAACGATTATGAATAAGCATTTTAAATATTTATGGTTTCTTTTAGTAGCTGTAATTCTAGTTTTTGCTTTGTTCGAAGCTGTACTTCGCTATTCTAAAATCTATTATACGTACGCAGAAAGAGTTGGCAAACAATATGTAAGCCAGCATGCAGTAACAAACCCGGGATGGTATTTCCATCACAAACCGAATGAGAAAATGCTTATTTCATTTCCAGAGTTTCAATTCTATCATGTTATGGATTCGTTGGGGTTTAGAAATAATCAGTCAGACACTTCTAAGGTTGAAATTCTTGTTTTTGGCGATTCTTTTACCGAAGGGCTTGGTGCTTCCCAAGATTCTACTTGGCCCGCTCAATTGAGTGGATTTAGGGGAACACATATTTACAATGCAGGAATTATGGGTAGTGACCCGTTTTATGCTTGGAAAATTCTTGTTGACAATTATTTGGATTTTACACCAAAGAAACTGCTGTTGGTTGTAAATTACTCTGATATCGCAGATGTAATTATACGAGGAGGCAAAGAAAGATTTTTGCCAAATAATGCTGTTAAGTATAAGTCGGATAATTGGTTTGAGCCGATATATAAATATTCACACTTATTCCGAGCTTTTCTGCATTTAGTTTTACGCTATGACTATATTCTTAATTCTCCTGTTGATAGAAATGAAAATCTAAATGCTGCTTTAAATCAGCTTATAGAAATTATTGCAGAAATTAATAGTATTTGTGTTTCGAGACAAATTGATTTTCAGGTTTTCATTCAGCCCTATCCTCAAGAATACTATCAAAACATGGACAGCCGTTTGAATTTCGCATTGATTGAAAACATCAAACCCGAGCTGATTTCACGAGGAATTAAAACCATTTCATTGCGAAACTGTTTTGAAAATGATTTAAAATCAAAGGCTGACTGGTTAAATGTGAGTTGGCCAATAGACGGGCATTTTAATGCGAAAGGCTACCGTGTAATGGCTGAGGAAATATCTAAACAGTTGAATTAAACAGGGCAGGAATGCCTTGAGCTAAGAACCAACCTGTGTATTTGTGTCTTAGAATTCTTATTCCAAATCATTATGAACAATAACTCATCTATAATTCCATTAATATTGTGGCCAGCAAAACCCCGATGCCTAAGAATATAGCCGAACACATATTAACGAGTTTCGACAACTTCCACGTTCTGTTTTTTGAAACCACCGGAAAAGCCGGCGACCGCTTCACCTATCGCCGCTGGAAAGAGCTGAAAACCGCCGGACAAGAACGCCTCGATTTATACAAAGAACACGTTGCTAGATGCGTAAAAACGGTGAGCGAACGCTTAGGCGATGATATTTCGTCCAAAGAAAACTGGATTAAAATTAAGCAAGATTTCAGCGTATTGCTGGCCGACCGCTACGATGGCCCCATTGTGGAATCGTTCTTTAATTCGGTGTTGCGGAAAATATACATCACCGAAGGCATAAACGAAGATATTGAGTTTATCCCCTTTGTTTCCGAAAGCCTTACACTCGACCCATTTAATCCCATTTTCAGGATATATTATCCCGGGAAAATGAGCAAGATTGAGCTGTTTACCCAAATAATCAAAGATTTCAATTTCCGGTTCAAGTTCGCCGATTTAGCCGAAGATATTCGTTTCATTGCTGGAAAACTCACTCAGGATTTGGTGCTGGAATACTACACCGAAGAACTCACCCGGATAGATATAGTGAAGCCCCACTTTTACCGCGGCAAGGGCTTATATATTATGGGGCGGATGTTCATTGGCCAAACCATTATTCCCTTGTGCATTCCGGTGATTCATCCCAATACGGGTGCCGAACTTGATACTATTATCTCCAATGTGGACGAGGTGAGCATGATATTTAGTTTCACCCGTTCCTACTTTTTTGTGCGGGCCGAAAACCCCTTGGAGTGCGTGCATTTTCTGCATAGCATAATGCCTAATAAACCCGTGAGCGAACTGTTTAGCTCCATTGGCTACAACCGTCATGCTAAAACGGTGCAGTTTAAGGAGTTTGAATATTATCTCGAACACAGTGCCGATAAATTTGAATTTGCCGAAGGAATTAAAGGAATGGTGATGAGTGTGTTTACCCTGCCGGGCTATAATTATGTGTTCAAACTCATTAAGAACCGATTTGCACCCCCCAAAAACATCACTCGCGAACACGTCATCCGCCAGTATCGCTTAGTGTTTATGCACGACCGGGCCGGACGACTCGCCGACCCACAGGAGTTTGAATATATGCGGTTTAAGCTGTCGAGGTTCGCCCCCGATTTGCTCGAAGAACTGCTCACTCTTTGCTCCGAAACCTGCTACATAGATGGCGATGTGCTGATAATTAAACAGCTATTTACCGAACGTAAAATTCGCCCTTTAAATCTATTTGTGGACGAGAATGAGTTTGCTGTTTCGGCCAAAGCCGTGGTAGATTATGGCAATGCCGTGAAGGAATTAGCTGCCGCCAATGTGTTCCCCGGCGATTTGCTGATGAAGAACTTTGGTGTAACCCGCCACGGACGGGTGGTTTTCTATGATTATGATGAGTTATGCCTATTGGAAGAATGTAACTTCCGGCCTAAACCCGTAGCTCGTGATGATTATGATGAAATGTCCTCCGATGTGTGGTACAGCGTAGCCGAAAACGACATCTTCCCCGAAGAGCTTCGAGCCTTTATGGTTCCCCAAGGAAAACTTAAAGACGAGTTTTTGCTGCATCACAACGACCTATTCTCGGTAAAGTTTTGGCGTGAAACCCAAAAGAAAAATAAAGAAGGCGAAGTGATAGACTTTTACCCGTATAAGCGAAAGCTGAGGGGGTGATTAGATAGTCTTTGGGATAAATCTTCCTTACGCAAAGTCGTCCCGTCACCTTGTCTCCCTTTCTCCCTTTCACCCTCTCGCATTAAATATTCACCCCGCTCTATCCTAATTCCTAAAAATACTACTTTCGACATCTTTTTTCACGAAAGAAAAACAGATTTCAGCATCACTCAAATCCTCAAAATCGCAATTTAATTTTGAAACCAACCGACATTAAAGACCCGGAATACTTTCATAAAGTAGTTGATTGCCAATATGCCTGCCCGGCCCACACACCCGTTCCCGAATACATCAGGCTGATAGCCGACCAAAAATACGCCGAAGCCTATATGGTGAACTGGGACTCAAACGTTTTCCCCGGTGTGCTTGGCCGCACCTGCGACCGTCCCTGCGAGCCTGCCTGTCGCCGCGGAAGGATAGACGAAGAACCTGTAGCAATCTGCCGCCTCAAGCGTGTAGCTGCCGATAATAAAGGGGAAGTGCAACACTTGATGCCCCAAGGTCCTTTCACGCCCAACGGCAAGAAAATTGCCTTGATTGGTGGCGGTCCGGCTGCATTAACTGTAGGCCGCGATTTAGCTCCATTGGGATATGAAATTCATTTGTATGATGAACAGAAATTGGGCGGAGGCTTCATGCGTAGCCAAATCCCCTCCTTCCGTTTGCCGGAAACCGTGCTGAACGAAGAGGTAAATTATATTCTCGATTTAGGCATTCATACCCATTTCAATACTTACATTTCCAGTCTTAAAGATACTTTGGCGAAAGGCTACGATGCCATTTTTGTGGGAACTGGTGCACCGAAAGGCCGCGACCTGACCATTCCCGGAAGGCAAGAAGGCGATGCAAATATTCATATTGGAATAAACTGGTTGGCCAGTGTTGCCTTTGAACACACTGCTAAAGTGGGCCGTAAAGTAATTGTATTGGGTGGTGGAAACACGGCCATGGACTGCTGCCGCACCGCTCGCCGCTTGGGTGGCGAAGAGGTGAAAGTGGTGGTACGTAGTCCTTTCGCTGAAATGAAAGCCTCGCCTTGGGAAAAAGAAGATGCCCAGCACGAAGACATCCCTATTATTGATAACCACGTTCCCAAAACCTTTGTAATTAAGGATGGGAAATTGGTGGGCATGACCTTTGAAAAGGTTGAAGCCAAATACGAAAACGGCAAACGCACCCTCGTTCCCGTTGGTGGTGATGATGTGTTTATCGAAGCCGATGATGTGTTGATTGCCGTTGGTCAGGAAAACAGTTTTCCGTGGATTGAACGCGATTTGGGCTTGGAATTCGATAAATGGAATATGCCCATCGTGAACGAACTCACCTTTGCCTCCACCCATGAAAAGGTGTTCTTCGGCGGCGATTCGGCTTGGGGACCCAAAAACGTCATCACAGCAGTGGCTCACGGTCATCAGGCAGCCATTTCCATAGATTTATATTGTAACAAAAAAGCCCTCACCGAACGGCCTTCCCCCTTCGTTAATTTGGTTTCCCAAAAAATGGGTATCCACGAATGGGCCTACGAAAGTCAGGTAGTAACCGACGACCGTTATGTGGTGCCCCAAGCCGATAAGAAACTAACCCTTTCCAATAGAAAGAAAGAAGTGGAGCTGGGTTTCGACCCTTTGCATGGCTACAAAGAAGCCCAACGCTGCCTCAACTGCGATGTGCAAACCGTTTTCACCGAATCTAAATGTATTGAATGCGATGCCTGTGTGGATATTTGCCCCACGGCCTGCATCACCTTTACCGCAAATGCAGATGATGAATCTGATTTGCGAAACATGCTGAAAGTGCCGGCCACCAATCTGAGTCAGGATTTATATGTGTCGGATGTGTTGCCCACCAAACGGGTAATGGTAAAGGATGAAAATGTGTGTTTGCATTGTGGCCTCTGTGCCGAACGCTGTCCCACTTCAGCTTGGGATATGGACAAATTCTTTTATAACGTAACAAAAGCAGGTAAATGTCAATAAGTATGAGTAAGGTAAACGATTTCGTAGTGCGGTTTGCCAATGTGAATGGAACCGGTTCGGCCAGTGCCAATTTCCTGTTCACCAAAGCTATTTTCAGGATGGGAATACCCGTTACTCCCAAGAATATATTTCCTTCAAACATTCAGGGATTGCCCACTTGGTATGAAGTTCGGGTGAGCGAGAAAGGCTATTTGGGTAGGAGGGAAGGTATAGATTTGATGGTGGCCGTAAATCCACAAAGCTTTAAAAAAGATGTGGAAAGCGTATTGCCCGGCGGCTATTTCTTGTATGATAGTTCTAAGAAAATCCACGACGACCTAATCCGTCCTGATATTAACTACCTACCTATTCCTTTGATGGAACTGGCCAACAGCGAATTCACCGACGCAAGACAACGCCAGCTTTTTAAAAATATTATTTATGTAGGAGCTTTAACAGCCTTGCTCAATATTGAGTTTGATGCCGTTTCAGACCAATTTAAGGACCAGTTTAAAGGAAAAGAAAAACTCATTGCTCCAAACATAAAAGCCCTTCAAATTGGGGTGGATTATGTGAAAGAGAATTTCAAATTCCCGCTCGATATTCATGTAGAACGCCGCGATTTGTTGGGCGATTCCATTTTGATTGAAGGAAACAACGCCTGCGGACTTGGTGCTGTATATGCCGGAGCAACGGTTGCAGCATGGTATCCCATTACGCCGTCCACCTCGGTTGTAGAAGCCTTTATGGACTATGCTGCCGATTTGCGGGTGGATAAAGAAACAGGTAAAAACAATTTCGCCATTGTGCAGGCCGAAGACGAATTGGCTGCCATTGGTATGGTGATTGGAGCGAACTGGAACGGTGCAAGATCGTTTACGGCCACAAGCGGACCGGGTGTTTCTTTGATGAATGAATTTTTAGGCTTGGCCTATTTTGCCGAAATCCCATCTGTCTTGATTGATGTGCAACGTGCAGGCCCATCTACAGGGATGCCAACCCGCACGCAGCAATCCGATGTTTTGGAAGCGGCTTATGCCTCCCACGGCGACACCAAGCACGTTTTGCTTTTTCCTTCCACACCCAAAGAATGCTTCGACCTCACCGTGGAATCTTTCGATTTGGCCGAACAGCTTCAAACTCCTGTAATACTCCTTACTGATTTAGATTTAGGAATGAACGACCACGTTTCGCCTCCCTTCACTTGGGACGATAGCCGTGAATACAAGCGTGGGAAAGTCTTGAATGCTGAAGAACTGGAGAAAATAGCCAAGTTTGGAAGGTATTTAGATGTGGATGGTGATGGAATTCCTTTCAGAACTATCCCCGGAACCCACCCCACCAAAGGTTCTTATTTCACGCGGGGCACTTCCCGCAATGAATACGCCGTTTACTCTGAAGACAGCGACGACTACCGTAAGAACATGGATAGGCTGCTCACAAAATGGGAAACCGCCAAAACCATGGTTCCCGCCCCGCAATTGTATCAAAAGCAAAATGCATCTAAGAAGGGCATGATTTTCTTCGGGACATCTACCTATGCTGCAATGGAAGCGATGGATATGCTGAAAGCAGAAGGCATAGTGGTGGATGCTTTACGAGTAGTTTCTTTTCCCTTCACCAAAGAAGTGGAAGATTTCGTAAACACCCACGACACCATTTATGTAATAGAGCAAAACCGCGATGCACAGTTAAAAAGCCTGATGATGATAGAAATGCAAACATCACCTGAAAAGCTAATATCCGTTCTTAACTATGACGGGATGCCAATTACGGCTGATAGGATTTTGAAGGGGATGAGGTAAAGCGATATGGTGACTTGGGGGAAGAGGCGACATCTTGGCATGGAGGAAAAGTGAGGATGCCCTAAATAATTTCGATGTCATTTCAAAACTTCATTGATAAATGGTTCTTTTGCATGGAATTTTGTTTTTTCAACCAAAATTCTTCTAACAAAAACAGCCCCGATTTCGATACTATCGAAATCGGGGCTGCAATTTTTATAAAAAACAGGAAACTATTTCCCTAAAGCAACAACGTGTTTGGTAAGTTTAGATACCAAGTTGCCTGCTTTATTTTTGTGAATGATATTGCGTTTAGCTAATTTATCAAGCATAGATTTTACTTTTGGAAGTGCTGCAATAGCTTCTTCTTTATTAGTAACAGCACGCAAATCTCTTACGGCATTACGAGTAGTTTTAGCTTGATAACGATTACGAAGTCTGCGTGTTTCAGAAGAACGGATACGTTTTTTGGATGATGCGTGATTGGCCATCTATTTCTTTTAAATTAGGGGTGCAAAGATATATTTATTTCTTTTTGAACAAATTTTATTTTCAGGAAAATTAATGAATGCCAAAATGTAGTTATTGAGGTCGGTTTGAGGTAGTCATAAACGCTAATAATTCTCTTTAAAAATGTCTACAAACCTGCCAATTTTGCCAAATAGCCAATCATGGAAACCAACATACCGATTAAGCAAATAAAGATGATGAAATGAATGCCACGGGTTTTCTCAATAACCTGTTTAGACGGCAGACTAAGGAAAAGAATAGAAGTGAATATTTCGGAAATTGTTTTTTGTAACGATTTATCTTCACCCGAAATTTCATTAATGCGTGAGTTTAGAACATATAATGTATAAACACAAAGCCCAAGAAGCAAAAGTGCTAAGCCGCAAGCCATCACTAAAGCAGTAAGCCGATTTTCGAGTAGTTTTTCGCCTTCTTCAATTCGATTTATGGTTTCGTCATAGCTATTGAAAATCACACTATCAGTAGTGAAGATATTATTTGGAAAGAGGCTGTCGTTTTGGGCAGTTTTAAGTTGCATTTCCCGTTTAGCTTTTAGGTCAAAGGTTTGACCAATGTCGGCTTTTGCAGGCGAATAAGTCCACAAACTGAACAACAAAGCAAGTGAGCAAACTATGCTGTTAGGATATTTCATTGTATTACTCAAAATCTTTGTAAAGCAAATACTTTTTCCGAATGGTTTTATACTGTTTTATACCCGGTTCCCACGATTTCCGAATATCGTCTTCCGAAACGTCGGCAATTATCTGTTTTCTAAGTTTATCAGTTCCGGCTAATTTCTCAAAATAGGGAATAAAAAACTTATCCTTTTTGAGCGAAGTTCGGTAGCCTTCCATTAACCAAAATAGATAAATCTGGCCTAAATCACGCAGGTAATTTTCTGAAAAGTCGCTAAGCAGAAAGCCTTTGCATAGCGTATCTAAATAGGGAGGTTTTTTAGCTCCGGCAATACTTCGAGGAGTAAAACTATATTTCCCGCCCGGCATATCGGGATAGCCAACACATTGAAAAGGTTTATCGGTGCCGCGGCCAACGCTAACGTTTGTCCCTTCAAATAAACATAAGGAAGGGTACAGCCAAATAGCATCCATATTGGGTAAATTTGGCGAAGGACGAACTGGTAAGTTGTAATTCTGGTTATGATTCCAACCTTCAACCGGAATAACCGAAAGTTGCAGTTTAACAGCATCCTTTATCCAGTTTTCGCCTTTCACCATTAAAGCATATTCACCAATAGAGCAACCGTGAACAATCGGAACGGGATGTAGCCCTACAAATGATTTATAAGCATCTTCCATTATTGGACCATCAATATAATGACCATTTGGGTTTGGCCTGTCGAGCACAATCAATTTTATGCCATTTTCGGCACAGGCTTCCATAACATAGGTAAGTGTAGAAATAAAGGTGTAAAATCGGCATCCTACGTCCTGAATATCGAAAACAACTATTTCTATTCCGGCTAATTGTTCGGGAGTAGGCATTTTATTTTTGCCGTAAAGCGAAACCGCTGGCAAACCAGTTTTGGAGTCTAATCCATTTTTTACCAATTCTCCGGCATCGGCCTCGCCTCTGAAACCGTGTTCGGGACCAAATACCTTTTGAATTTTTACACCCAATTTCAACAAGGTGTCCACTAAATGCGATTTGCCAATAAGTGAAGTTTGATTGGCCACTACGGCTACATTCTTATCCTTTAGAATGGAAAGATACTTCTGGGTTTGCTCTGCTCCGGTTTTTATTGCAACGGCATCAGCGGGGTTGATTTCTTTGTAAGAAATTATTTGCGAATTAACTCTTACTTCAAAAGCAAATAACAAAAAAAGCAGGAGATTAATCCTGCTCTTTTTATGTGATAGTAAATAAAATAAATTTAATTTAGAAAGCACGAAAGATAAAGCGATTTAAAACACTTTTCTAATCAACAAATCTACTATGTCGTATATTTTAGCAGGTGCGTTTTTGTCTTTCATTACATAGAAGAAAGCACCTTCTGATAATAATTTCTTAACATTTCCGGGATTCGATTCTAAGGAATCGTTCAATTCGGAAGTTTTGCTGGCAGTGCTTAAATCGGCACGACCAGAAAGAACGATAACTGCTAAATCGGGGTAGGTTTCCTTGATTCGTTTAACTACTTCTGAGCCATTAATAGCGTTGGCATTTTTGGAGTTTAAATAGTAATCGGTAATTAACACTTTGGGTTGATCGGTTGCTAAATTTGCAATGCAATCTTCACCACTGGCGTATTGCGATATGAATACTGCTGGATTTTGACCGAGTTTTTCACCTAAAACTTTTACATAGATTGAATCGTCTTCAATGATTGTTACGTTTGTTTTTCCTGCTGCCATAAGAAATTAATATAATTGGGGATGCAATATTAGTAAAGTTTAATTTGTTTCAACAAAAATATTTTAGGCCAATTGCCCCTGCAATGCTTGAACTGCACTGCTAAATTCTGTTTTGTATTGATCTACAATTTGCTTTACGCTACTCACATTGTGAATGAGTTCTACACTTTGTCCGGCACACCATAAAGTTTTGTAGCTCGCCGGTTGAGCCGATTGTTGCAGTTTTTGCATCCCACGAAGTTGCACCAACATTTTGAAATACTTTTTGGTGGTAGAGTTATTGCTCAACGCTCTTTCAATCCAATTTTGGCTGTAACCAATCTTCTTGGCATAAGGCGTATTGATAATTGCACAGGGTGTCCCTGATATTTTAGTGGTCATTACAATATCGCCCATCTTAGCATCCACAATGGCATTTTTGTAGGCATCGTTTACGCCACCTTCTTTTGTAGCAATGAAATGTGTGCCGATAGAAACTCCCGAAGCACCAACGGCCAGCATAGATAATATTCCTGCACCACTCGACACACCGCCTGCAGAAACCACCGGAATATTTGGAAATTCTTTCCGCAAGGAGGGAATCAGTAATTGCAATGGAAATGGTCCAGCGTGCCCACCAGCACCCTGTCCAACAGCAATAAAACCATCGGCTCCTAAATCAGCACACTTTTTTGCGTGTTCTAAATTGGTAACGTCAGAATATACTACCGCTCCGTATTTATGAGCTACCTCTATCACTTCCTTAGGGCTTCCAAGTGAAGTGATGTAAAATGGAACTTTTTTGTCTTCACAAATGCGAAGATGCTTATCAAACAGGGGATTTGTTTTTTGAACAATAATATTTACGCCATAATTTCCGGGTAAGTTCTTAGCGTCTTTGTATGCTTTGATATTGTCGAGAATGGTTTCGAGTTCACCGTTATTGCGATAATTCAGGGTTGGGAAAGTTCCCATAATCCCTTCTTCCATCGCCGATTTTACCATCGCTTCATTCGACACCAAAAACATTGGTGCCATAATTACGGGAAATTGAATGTTTACTTGTTTAGTGAAAGCAGTATGCATTTTAGTATTGAGTAGTGGGTAATAAGTAATGAGTAGTTGAGTGAGGTTTAAAGGTTCAAAAGTATAGTTCTATAAGGAAATTCACACCTCCCCTAACTTACCCCTGCACCCGGCGTTGTAACTGCATTAGGAGAAGTGAAATTCAGTTTTCCATCTTTGTCCTCGGCCATTAGAATCATCCCTTTGCTTTCTATTCCTTTTATTTTGCGGGGAGCTAAATTGGCCAAAAGCAAAACTTGCTGACCAACTATTTCGGAAGGATTGTGAAATAATGCAATTCCTGAAACAACAGTACGGACTTCAAATCCTAAATCTACAGAAAGCTTTAGCAGTTTATCGGCTTTTTCAACCTTTTCGGCTGTGAGGATTGTGCCCACCCGAATATCGAGTTTAGAAAAATATTCGTAAGTAATTTCAGGTTTTATTTCAGGGAACATTTGTTGTGAAAGCTTGGTTTGGTGAAGTTTTTCTATTTGAGCAGCAATAGCTTCATCAGTTATTTGTTCAAATAGAATTTTGGGTTCTTTGATTTGATGGCCAATACTTAATGGAAGCAATTTAAGGTTCTCCCCATAAATATTTAATGGGGAAATATTAAATAAATCATAAATCTTATTAGAAGTATGTGGTAGAAATGGCTCAATTGCGGAAGCCAACAAAGCTGTGAACTGTAAGGTAGTATTCAAAACTGTTGCTGTACGATCTGGATCAGTTTTGAAGGTTTTCCAAGGTTCGAGGTCGGTAAGATATTTATTACCGCTGCGGCAAATGTCCATCAAGACTCCTAAAGCATCACGAAAGCGATAGTTTTCAATTAGGGTTCCAGCTTCCTCTTTTTTGGCTAAAAGGTTTGTTATTAATTCAGTGTCTGACTCTCTTTCAGCAGCTAAGGGTGGAACTTTTCCATCATAGAATTTATGTGTAAGCACCAACACCCGATTTACGAAGTTGCCCAAAATTGCGGCCAATTCATTGTTTACCCTTGCCTGATAGTCTTTCCAAGTAAATTCGCTATCTTTTGTCTCGGGGGCAATAGATGCCAATACATAACGAAGCTCGTCTTGCTTATTTGGGAAATCAACAAGATACTCGTGCAACCACACTGCCCAGTTACGCGATGTAGAAAGTTTATCGCCTTCGAGGTTGAGAAACTCGTTGGCGGGGACATTATCGGGGAGTATGTAACTTCCCTCGGCAAGCAAAGTGATTGGGAATATAATGCAGTGAAAAACAATATTATCCTTGCCAATAAAATGAATGAGCTTGGAATTTTCGGTGTCGTTGGCTTGCTTTTTCCAATATTTCTCCCATTCATTTCCTGTGCTATTAGGTATTAGGGTAAAATAGTCCTTAGTAGCCGAAATGTAACCAATGGGGGCATCAAACCAAACGTATAATACTTTACCATCGGCACCTTCGAGTGGAACTTTAACTCCCCAATTCAAATCACGAGTCATAGCCCGGGGTTGCAAGCCTTGGTTCAACCAGCTTTTGCATTGGCCAACAACGTTATCTTTCCATTCTTTTCCGTGAGTTTCAACAATGTAATCCCACATTTGTTGTTGGTACTTTTCCAATGGAAGAAACCAGTTTTTAGTGCTTTTTAAAATTGGTTTATTGCCACTAAGTTTCGATTTTGGGTTAATTAAATCGGTCGGCGTAAGCGATGTACCGCATTTTTCACATTGGTCGCCGTAGGCTTTTTCGTTTCCGCATTTGGGGCAAGTGCCTTCAATGTATCTGTCGGCTAAAAAGGTATTGGCTTCCACATCAAAATACTGTTCGGTTTCCTGCTCTACAAAGCCACCTTTATTATAAATGGCAGTAAACATTTCCTGAGCCGTTTGGTGATGAAGAGGAAGGGATGTGCGACTATAAATATCGAACGCTATTCCAAAATCACGAAAGGCATCGCCCATCAATTTATGGTATTTATCCACCACTTGCTGTGGGGTAATTCCTTCATTTTTTGCTGTAATGGTAATCGGAACACCGTGTTCATCGCTGCCGCAAACAAAGAGAACATCATCGCCTTTGAGTTTACGATAACGCACATAAATATCGGCAGGAAGATAGGCTCCGGCAATATGGCCAATGTGTATAGGACCATTAGCGTAAGGCAATGCGGAGGTTACGGTATAGCGTTGAGGCATGAGGTCGGTAATAGTTAAAAGTGGGAAAGTTTAAAGGTTAAAGTTGTGCCGAAGTCTTTACTTCAGAACCAACTACTTCTTCATTTTTTTCTTCTCGGAATGGTCTTCGCTGAATCCATTCGGTTTGTTTGAGGTTTCCAAAGATAGGGGCTACAATGCGGTTATAAATTGGATTGGCACTTTTAACAAATAGCCCCATCAAATCGGGTTCGGCTCCAACGGTGCTTTTAATTTCTAAAGCTGTTCTACCTAAATTAAGTATATCGTAGCCCGAACTGATGGCCTGATTCACAAAATCGTAAAGCATATTTTGATAGATAGCTAAGGATTGATTATACTCGTAATCAAGCCCCACAAAATTAGCTTCCAAGGTGTTTTTCCATCCAAAAGAAGCGGCAAATCCCACCATTTGCCCTTCATAAAAGTAGGCTCTGAACTGAAATGCTTCATCGAGATTCTTTTTCAATTCAATAAAATACTGTTCGGGTACTTTAAGCAGGTTAAACCCAGCTTTTTCTTCCACATTGTGATATAGTTTTTGAATGGCATCGTAATGCTTCACAATTTGTTCCAAGCTAAACACTTCTGACACCACGCCCTTAAATTTCTTCTGATATGATTTTGCCCTAACCCGATATTTGGAAGAAAATAGTTCCATATAATCATCAAATGATTGCAGTCCTTTCGGAATCTTAATCGTCATGTTTGGGTCAACGGTAAATTTGAAATAGCCCTGACTTACAATATCTTCCTGCACTTTTTGATTTTCTTGATCAAAATCTTTTACCAAAACACCAAATATTTTCTTTCCGCTCTTTTTTGTGCTAATTACTTTATTAACAACATTATTAAGCATTGCAGCAAAGTTGTCCTTCGGGAAAGTAGGGATTGTTTCAAAACCATACTCACCACTTATGTAGGCATTTCCGCCAATGAGCAAACGGATATTAATGTTCTTAAATCCTGAAGCAATAGAGCCTTTCAACTTATCGAACATGGATTTGGCACCGTTTAGTTTGTCTACCTCCACATTGGCATTCATATCGGCTAATTTGTAATCAAATTCTTGAAAATAGAATACTGCAACCGGTAAAGTTTGGGAATATACCAAGGCATAATGATAGGTCATGTCCTGAACCGGCATTGCTTCCATTGCCGCCAAATATGGAATGGAAAGTAGCAACTTCTCTTCACCCACAACACTGTTCCAATGGTCGAAGGGAAGGTCGTAAACCGATTGAAAGAGAGCTATATCGTATGCTGTTCCTTCTACCGGACAAACGCAACCGAGTTTATGAAAATTAATGAACTTTTTAGTTAATTCCTGTAATGAAAACATTCGTTTTTAGTAGTGAGTAGAGAGTAGTTGGTAGTGTGAGTAAGACAGTTATTGGACAATTGTTAATTATCAATTACTCTTCACCGCTTTTTTTAGCACTTGCATATAACCCTGCTCCACGCAGGCATTATCGAGCAATCCTTTTTGATTTAAGAGTTTGTGCATTGCTGGAAGGTTATATGAAGGTACGGTCATTAGCAAGTGATGCTCCAAGTGGTAATGTACATTATGAGGAGCGAAAAGCAACTTCTGCCACCATTGTGCAATAGTGGTACGGGTGTTTTGCATGGGATCGTTTCGGTCGGGGGTAACTCCATGTTCGGCAATGCTGCGAATTCGAAGAAAGAACATTGTAGAGGTTATCATCGGTATAAACCAAAGCAGGTAAAGGATTGGTTTTCCGGCAAAATAAAAGGCTAAGAATATTAAACCGTTTACAATCAGTGGCCCGATTAAGTTTTCAGCTAAAGCTTTTAAGCTTTGCGATAAAGTAGGTTTGGGGGTAATCCATTTTACGCTGCCACCCAATTCGTATTCCAACATTCCCATATTCATAAGGATGATACCAAGATAGGATTTCAATCCCGAAATTCCCAACAAATCTCTACTAAATTTACGGGCTAAACTCTTGCTTGTGCTGGGATACATTTCTACCAATGGCATATCGGGATCTTTATCGGTGCCGGTGTGACTGTGGTGTCGAAGATGATAGGTACGGTATTTTTCCATATTCAAGAAAATTGGATAAGCACTCAGCCATTGCCCCACAATTTGGTTGGCACGTTTGCTTTTAAACATAGCATAATGAGCGAAATCGTGCATCAGGATAGCCAACGCCAGTTGACGGGCACCAACCAATATCCAAGCCATAAAAATGGTGAAGAGATTAGTCCAAATTACTGCAATTACTAACACTGAAATTATTACACCCCATGTGAAAACTACTTCCCAAGCCGCTTTTAAATCAGAACGGTCGAGCAGGGTGGAGATTTCGCTTTTACTGAGTTCTTTTGAAATATTCATTTTTTAAATACGGGACAAAGATAATGTGGATTAAGTCCCGATGGGTGGTGTGTTGGTAGTGTGTTGCATTATCTTTGTGCTTGCAAATTGGATGGATATGTTGTGGAACGCAAAGGACGCAAATTGAGCAAATAATCACAAATTTTGAATACACTAACCCTATTAATTCGCTTGATATGCTTAATTAGCGTTCCCATTTTCTAAACACAAAATCCATAAAGTCAAATAGCGTTCCATTATTTCCCAATGAAGTTTAACACACAACGCTACAGTCAATTCTTTAAACACGCAGGGTTTTATATTCCATTTACCTGGTATTCTGTTTTGTTTGCAATTGGTGGATTCGTTGGTTATGAATGGTTGCAAACTCAGGCCGGGATTCCCGATTCGGCTTTTGGGGCTATATTTGCATTGCTGCTCAGATTTGCTGTAATCTTTTGCTTTGTAGTGCTTTGGTTGGGTCTGCTTTCGGTAACGCTATCAGTGTGTTATTTTCTTTGGAAAAAGAAAAAGCAGGGGATTGATTTCCATATTTCCACACAATCCCGAAACGATGATGAGCAATCTAAACAAACCATCAGCATTCATCTTCACCCCATATTAAAACCATTCATGGGCTTTGTAAAAATGCGGTTGAAGTACGACAATAGCCGCTTTTCGGATAAATTTAGCGTAATTAAGAAATCGAATCGCAAGTTTTTTTCAACCACTATAGATGGTGTATATCATTGGCAACTGCCCGAGATAAAGGAATACAAAGTGGAGCGGGTGATTATTTATTTTGAAGACTTTTTTCAGTTCTTTTCGTTTGCTTTGCCATTAAGCACCAGTAAGACATTTTATACGCAGCCTTTGGCTGATGCAGGAAATAAGCTTACTGCTTTCCCACGAAAAACAGAAGACACTTCTATTCGGATTGAGGAATTAAAAAGGGTGGAGGGCGAGCATATCAATTACAAAAGCTTTGAAAATAACGATGATGTAAGGCGTATTGTGTGGAAAATTTATGCCAAAAACAAGGAATTGGTAGTAAGAATTCCAGAGATTCTAGACCCTTATGCTTCGCACATTTATTTATACTCGTCCTACTTTTCGGCTTTTTATTTTATGGGGAACGATATGGTTGAAGTGCCGTTTTTAAACTATTTTAAAACCTATGTTTGGTCGGTTTACAAGCAATTGCAGCAAAAGGGTTTCGAAGTTAGGTTTGTTCCCGACCAAGAGATTCCGCTACTGCCATCGAATGATACCGTGGAGCAGGTGAAATATTCCATTAGTGTTAGCAGTTGGCAAACGCAAACTTCGCTAAAAGATTATATCCGCCCTAAAGATGCATCGGTGGTGGTGATTTCTTCGCTAAGCGATGCCGACGAGCTAAAAACTTTTCTGGAAAGCCATGGGAACGAAATGTCTTTTGTGTTTGTGTCGTTAACTCAGGCTATGAAGGGGCAAAATCTAGGAGATTGGTTGCAATGGTTGTTTATTCAGCAGGAGAAAGACCAAATTGCGATGTATAAAACGAGCTGGAGTTTATCTCTTTTGCGGCTAAAGGTGGTGAAGAATGAGAAAGCGATTTTGAAGTTGCTGGAGGAATATGGGAAATAGGAATGATTGCAGTTTCTTTATTGAAATTGATAGGGAGAACCTCTTCCTTTTATCCTCTCCCTTCAAGCCTCAGCCGGCATTTGGCCACCTTCTTGCAAGTAAGAAGGGGAGTGGAATGAATTTAATTTTTTGGCGAGGTGGGAAATACAAATTCCGGGTTAAGAAAGGGTCGGGGTCACCTGACTAAGGGCGAGGGCTTGGGATTCAAGAAAATGGTGGCTTGCAAAAAATGTGGAAGGGATGCAGTTTATTGGATTTCGTTGGTGATTTATTGGGGAACCGACATGATTAATTCAGGAACGGACCTGATTTAATCCCCTGACGAGGCGATTTATTGAAACTCGGACCCGATTAAATCCCCTATCGAGTTGATTAAATCTCCCGCCGAGTGAATTATTTCCTCCAGCGACCGAATTAAATCTCCCACGGAGGCGATTAATTCCCCTGCGGAGTTGATTAAATCCCCTGCCGAGTGAATTATTTCCCCCATCGACCGAATTAAATCTCCTACGGAGGCGATTTAATCCCCTGTGGAGTTGATTTAATCCCCCACGTAGGCAGTTTATTAAACTATCGAGGCGATTATTTCTCCTGCGTTGGGGTTTAATTGATGTCGCGAGGCGTGTAATCGAACTTAGGAGGCGTGTAATCCGATTTGCGAGGCGTGTAATCGAACTTAGGAGAGGTGTAATCCGATTTGCGAGGCGAGTAATCGAAAGTAGGAGACGTGTTTTTGAAAGTGTGGGTTGTGTTTGCGGAAGGCCAAGGGGATTTATTTGCGGTGCGTTGTGATCAAATAAATCGGTGGGAAGATTGGCTTTCATGACGCAAGGTTTTAGCTCGGAAAATGATGAATGATTGTACGACGATTTATATTAAGCTGAAAATTTCTAGTAATATTTTTGGATTTGGGAGGGAATGGCACGCTGATTGAGCTGATTGGAGGGAATTTGATGCCTGACGGTATTTGAAATAAAGGGACGCACGATGCCTTGTGGTATACACCGATGGACTGATGTGGACTGATTTAATACAAGCCAGATGCCTTGTATACCAAGCTGAGCGGGACGCTCCGCTTAACGGGGAGCATAGGCTTTTACGGAGATTTAAAAACATGACAAGAATCACTCATGACACTGATAACCATCAATCAGTATTTCATTCTCCTGTTGGAACTTTGTTGTCTAAAATTAAAACCATGAAAACAAATTTCACACTTAAAAATCTATTTAGGAACTTCTTTTGGAGTTCAACTTTAATTATTTCTAGCCATGGATTAATGGCTCAAACCGGAGGTGCACTATTTGAGGTGGGACCTGAAATGATGCGAACAAAGGCTTATCCAATGTCAAGTGTATTAACGAACGGAAACGTTATTTCATTTGGAGGAAGAGAGGTTGGTTTTGTGTCGAGTTCCTTTTCAGATATGTACGACCCTTCCAATAATTCATTTTCGGAATCGGAGATGAATGCCCCGCACGACATGGAGTCGGTAGTTAAACTAAGCGATGGCCGCTATTTTATCATTGGAGGATGTTATGATTTGGGTATTCCGGCCTATAGCAACACTGAATTTTATGACCAATCAACGAATAGTTTTGAAACAGCGTCTTCCTTAAACATTGCTCGAATGATGAGTGCTGCTTGTGAACTGAACAATGGTAATGTTTTAGTAGCTGGTGCTTGGTACGATGATGTGGGTGCTACTAATGGCGAGTATTATGATATGCAAAACGATACCTTTATAGCAACTGGAGCATTAAACACCCCTAGGGCAAATCCAATTTTGTTTCCAACTACAGATGGCGGAGCAATAATGGCCGGGGGATGGCCTTCATATGGCGGACCTAATTTTACAAGTGTGGAATATTATAATTCCACCACAAACCAATTTGAAATGGTGTCATCACAATTAATTCCGGCTGATAGCGGATGGGAGTTTGTATCAATTTTGACCCGTCCGATTGAAGATTCTCGAATGACCAATGGCAACTATTTACTTTTGGCTTACCGAGGAAATATTGTTACCGAATATGCATTGCTTTCGTTTGATCCCACTACCAAATTGTTTTCAAAATTGGATATTGCAGTGCCTTTAAAAGATTCTCTTACCGATGGTGGATTCTTTGATGTGGTGCTAAATAAAACGGACAATTTGGCTTACTTAGTAGGAGTTGATTCTGCAAGTGCACCCCAACGTTTGAGTATAGTTACCGTGGATCTGAATACAAATGCTATTTATCATCCTACAGATGGCTTTAATTTGCAGGACCAAGAGTATATGAGACCAACACTAACTTTTGTGCCTAGCGTAGGGAAAATATTATTACAAGGGATAAGCAGCACGCCGGACAATTATGGAGCAACAAACAAAACCTATTTGATTACACCGGACATAACGGTTGGCAACTTAAAAATTGATGATTCTAGCGAACTAACCTGCTACCCGAACCCGGTTCAAAATCAACTATTGATCAAATTTTCGCAAAGCGGAACTAACCCTGTTTCCCTTTACATGATTGATATGTTGGGAAGGAAATTGCTAAGTGGCAATTATACTGTTAATGACAATAATACAATTCAGGTACCTACTTCTAATATTCCGAATGGCTGGTATACATTACAAATAAATTCAGGTAGGAAACTCTACAATGAACGAATAATAGTAAGCCATAATTAGATTTAGAAATTGATATATGCAGCATGTGGACTTAAACCGTGTGCTGCATATATATGACATGGCTATAGTAATAGTTTTGGGGAGAAAAAGGGTTGTTGTAGGCAGATTGGCCGGGGCTTTTGAGGCCAGAGGCCTTATATACCAAGGGGAACCAAAGGCTCAGCGAAGACAGGCCACGTTAGCTTGGTGATGCAGTCCGAACTTGGTAAGCTAGGACAGCATCACCATTTTGCAACGGTTGCACAACATATTTTTGATGTAGAGTTGCACGGGTTGGGTTTAGAGTTTTACTAAATCCATTTCGCACACCGGGCATTTGCCTTCGGTGGTGTAAGCTGTGTCGCCTTGGCACTTCATTGGGCATTGATACTTTGCGGCTGCGGAATCGGTGGCAACTACTAATGGTTTAGCGTTGTTGGCTGAAGGATTGCTGTTGCAACCGGCAAAAAATGCGGCGGCAACTGACAAGGTTAAAAGGATTTTCTTAGTCATTGTTTGATGAATTTTTGTGTAGTTGTTTTGGATGCTGATTTGAGTTGGATGAAGTATAGGCCCGAAGGGAAGTTGATAGTTGATAATTGACAGTTGCCAATTGATTCGGCAGAAAATACTCTTTGAGAAAGGGAATTAAGGACGCTGACCGAGAAGTTTTGATGGGAGTTTGAAGTGATGTTTAGAAGGTCGTTTGTGGGGTTTGGGAAAAGGTTAAAGCCTTCGTTTGAGGAAAGTGGGGATATACCCGTTGCGGTGGTGTCAAGAACAAGGAAACTGCCCATCATGCCATCATCTTCGTGGTGGAGCAGATGGCAGTGGTACATATAGGGAACGTTATCATCTGCAAAATCTTCAAATTTGGTAACAAACTCTACATATTGCATTGGCATTACTAGCACCACATCTTTATTTCCTCTTTCATAATTTGGAACTGCCCCTCCATTTATGGTTAAGATATTGAAGTGCATATCGTGAATGTGGAAAGGGTGAGCTATGCCTGTGTTGTTAATTATTTTCCATTTTTCTACATTGTTGAGGTAGGTTGTAACATTTACCGTATTCATATCAAAATGAGCTCCGTTAATATTAAACGGCCCTTCTACCATTCCCACTGCACTCATCATGGTGTCGGGCTGCATAGTAAAATCACGTGAAACGGTGTAGTTTGTCCATGGTGTGTTAGTGGCCAATGTCGCTGGAATTGCTGTAATAGGCGAAGCGGTTTGTGCAACTACGTTTATTTTCAGTATTCCAAAATCAGCACCGTTTAGTGGGTTTAGGTTATAATCGGGAATGGTACCGCCCATCATACTGGTAACTGTTGCTGCTCCGTAAATGTTGTTTGGCAATTCGGAACTGAAACTATTGAGTTGAATGGTTTGCCCTGTCATTCCTTGCAAATCGAGCAGGATTTCGGCACGTTCGCCGGGGCTTAAGCGTATTCGGGTTAAGGTGATGGCACTATCAAGCAAACCTGCATCGGTGGCAATCATTTTAAAGGGTTTGTTGGCCGTAAATCCAAAATTGTAGGTTCGCATACTTGAACCATTGAGCAACCTGAGGCGGACAATTTGGGCGGGTGCATCCAAATAGGGATGCATTGTTCCATTCACACAAATGGCAGTATCGGTTTGGGTGGATATTTCAATTTGATTGAGGATGTCGAAGGATTTTGATTGAACAATAATTGGGTAATCGTCTATGCCGTATGTTCGGGGTAGGGCAAGTGTGGCCTCGGTGCTGTCTTTTACTATTATCATTCCGGCAAGCCCTTTTGAAACGTGGCGGTCGGTTTTGTTGTCGCCGTGGGGGTGGTACCAAAATGTACCAGCTGTGTTTAGTATTTTAAAGGTAGGACTCCACGTGCTGCCTTGAGCAATTATTTGATGGGGTCCACCGTCGGCCATTGCCGGAACATGAAGACCATGCCAATGAATGGTGGTTGAATTTCCTTGTCCTGTTAGGGTGTTGGTTACATTCATCGCTACTTCATCGCCTTTATTTACAATTAAAGTAGGTGCAAGAAGGTTACCATTTATACCATAAGTGGGGGTGTTGATTCCCGGATAGAATTGAGTATTTCCGTTTTGAATGGTTAAATTGAAGACCGTGCCGGTGAGGGTGGGCGGAATAGATAAGGGGTTTTGAGCAAAGATTATTTTGCTGAATAGAATTCCCGATAATGTGAGAATAGGACTCTTCATATCAATTATTGCTTCGCTTGAAAGAGCAAAACAGAAAGTTTTGTGTGGTATGGAAAGGGGTGGTATGGTCTTCGGTAATGCATTTCAATTTTTCAAATCCATCGCTGAGTTGTTGTTGCAATTCCTCTTCGGTGTATTGATGTACATCAAGCATTGAACATTTTTTTGGCCCTTTGTCACTGAAAGTTCCAATGGCCATAAAACCTTTTACGGCTTGTCTTGCAGTGGCTAAGTAGATGTTTATATCCTCAGTGTCTGTCAGAAAATGAAATGCTGCTCTGTCGTGCCAACAATCATACGAAGTTGAAGGCTTAAATTCTGTTACATCACTAACAATCCAATTCACTTTCGCAGCCTTGTTGCCAAGTCGTTGCTTTGCTCTTTCAATTGCTTTTTCTGAAATATCAAGCACAGAAATATTTTCGAAACCTTCGGCAAGAAGATAATCAACTAATCTGCTATCGCCACCACCGATATCAATTATAGATGCAGACTTAGGCAAATTAAAGCTATGCACAAAGTCCAAGGATGTTTTTGGTAACTCTTGTGTCCAACTCACCTCGTGAGGCTGCTTGGTTGCATAAACATTTTCCCAATGGGCTTTTCGCGAAGTCATTTTAAGTTGATAAATCTGATTGAACTATTTAATAAAATTTGAAAGGCTATTGCCAAAGAAATATCAGTAGTTGCAGGCAATATAGCTACTGATAAAACTATGTGACTGGCGGTTTT
>CANJNG010000054.1 GCA_947475205.1 Bacteroidota bacterium | reverse complement strand
TGGCTCGACAAGCCTTTTGATGAACCAAAGTACGAACCTGTCCAAAATCCAATTCAGGGGGTTCTTTTTTGAAAATACCTTTTTCAATCCCTGTAGCCCAATCAAATCAACAAATGTTCCGAACTAGAAAATCTTTTAGGACACTATTGTCCATAAACAATTAATAAATTGAACAAAATAAAAACCCTCTTCGCTATTTTCTCGCTTAGTGTAGTTATTTTCAGTTGCAAAGACGAGGATGAAGAACCAAAAACTGCCTCTTCAGCAATTATTTCTTCCGTTTCTACAAATGTAATTGTAGCTACTTATAACGATTTGTCCACAAAGGCAGCATCGCTCGAAGCCTCATTAATCACACTCAATGCTACTACAACTCAAAGCAATTTGGAAGCATCTCGCCAACTGTGGAAAGAAACCCGTCAGGCTTGGGAGCAATCGGAAGGCTTCCTGTTTGGCCCTGTGGCAACCGAAGATGTAGATCCAAGTATCGATACCTGGCCGGTAAACTATTCAGATATGAATCACTTATTAGATACCTCAGCACAAATTACCCCTGAATATCTTGCATCTATAAATCAAGACGCTCTTCGTGGTTTTCACCCTTTAGAATATATGCTTTGGGGTCAGGATGGTAATAAGCTGGCAAGTGAATTTACTGCCCGCCAAAAAGAGTATATGGTAGCGTTGGGAACATATATCAAGACTCGCACTGCACACGTTGCCGACCGCTGGAACGCTAACAACACTGATTCGTACAATCACCAGTTTGAAAAGGCTGGAAACGGTAGCACAGTTTACGCCTCTCGTAAAGATGCTTTGCTTGAAGTAGTAAATGCTATGATAGGAATTTGTGGCGAAGTAGCTGATGGGAAAATTGAAGAACCTTTTTCGGCTCAAGACCCAACTTTAGAAGAAAGCCCATTCAGTGGAAACTCTATTACCGATTTTACCAACAATATGAAAAGCATTCAGAACGTTTATACAGGTACGTATTCTACTGATGGAGTTGGAGTACAAGATTTTGTAAAAGACTATAACCTTTCGCTTGATGCAGAAATAACCCAAAAAATAGCTGCCGCAATTACTGCCTTAGGTAACGTTACCCTACCTTTCGGACAAGCCATCATTGCCCAACCACAACAAATCCTTGCTGCCCAGACAGCTATTCGTGATTTGAACACTACTTTAGAAGGAAGACTTCTACCTTTAATTCAACAAAAGGTAACAGATTAATCGGTAATTATTAGGTTCACTCAGTCTTTAAATGACGACATTTCATAGAAATTCATTCCAAACTGCACAAAATCCTATTTCAAAACGAATAGGATTTTGTGCATTTATACTCCTCTCTGCTCTTTCTTCTTGTCAGAAAGCAGTCCCACTTTCCGAAGACGAATACGATGAACGCCTATCGGGTGGAAGTCAAACCGTTTTCGATGCAGGTTCAGGTGCATTTTCAAGTATATTTCCAACCTTATCTGGCCGAAATGTTTTAAATCACGAAATAGGCGATGGTTCATTTGAAGCCACGTTTATTACTGCTCCTGCACCAATAAATCCAGGACTTGGCCCTGTTTACAACAATGTATCCTGTGCCAGTTGCCACATAGCCGATGGCCGCGGTCGCCCACCTTATAATACTTCCGAATTACTTAGCTCTATGCTGGTTCGGATTAGTATTCCCGGTGAAAACCCGCATGGTGGCCCTAACCCTGCTCCCGGTTTTGGCGGGCAATTGCAGCAACGTTCTATCTACGGGCAACCTGCCGAGGCCGAAGTGAAAATAACTTACGAAGAGTTTACAGAATATTTTGATGACGGAACGTCTTACTCACTTCGCAGACCTACCATTAATCTCGAAAATCCTTACACTGCTTTACCTGCAGGGTATATGCTCAGCGGTCGGGTAGCCCCTCCAATCTTCGGAATGGGACTTTTGGAGGCCATTGATGAAACTACACTGAAAGCAAATGCTGATGAAGCGGATGCTAATGGTGATGGAATTTCGGGCAAGCCCAATTCTGTTTGGAATGTAGAGAAACAACGGCACACTATTGGACGTTTTGGATGGAAGGCAGGAAATCCGAGCGTGATCCAACAAACTGCCGGAGCATACAATGAGGATATGGGTATCACTTCCTTTATTTTCCCTAATGAAAGTAGTTATGGACAAAGTCAATACGATGGTTTTAATGACGACCACGAATTACCGGATAGCCTGCTTCATGCAACCACTTTTTATATGCAAAGTTTAGCCGTTCCTGCTCGCCGTGGAGTTGATAAAGCCGACGTAAAACGTGGAAAAGAACTGTTCAAACAAGCTAATTGCACTGGATGCCACACACCTATGCACAGAACTGCAACGAATGTATCCTTCCCCGAGGTGAGCAATCAGGTTATTTTTCCTTATACCGATGTTTTACTTCACGATATGGGCGATGGCTTAGCCGACAACCGTCCCGAATTTTTAGCAAATGGTAACGAATGGCGTACCTCTCCCCTTTGGGGAATTGGCCTCACCGAAATTGTAAATGGCCATAATAATTACCTTCACGATGGTCGTGCCCGTAGCCTAATCGAAGCCGTTATGTGGCACGGTGGCGAAGCACAAAAAGCTAAAGACTTTGTGAAAAAGTTAAACAAAACCGACAGGGATGCTTTAGCAGCATTTTTGAGGTCGCTGTAGTTATTCAGCTACCTTTTTTCCTATAGCAAATTTCCTTGAAAATTGCTGCGTTTATTTTGAGAACTGTTTCGTCTCTCCTCAAAATAAAATCTGACTCCATCAGCTTACTCCTTTATAAGCAACTGTCTATGCCTGTTTCCGCCGTTGCTAATATCTAAGAAATAAACACCTTTAGCTAAATCATTAGCTAACTTAATAAGGTTATCCTTTTCTGCAAGGGTTAAGGTTTGCACTCGTTTCCCGATAGCAGAATAAACACTCACTTCGGTTTTGCCCCTGTAGGAATCGGGCAGTATAAGGTTTAGCTGACCGGAGGTTGGGTTGGGGAAAATGTTGATTATATCAGAAGAAGAAACGTTAGCAATTCCAACCGGGAAAGTAGAACAAGTATCTATAATCCCCAAACTATCAATATCTACACAAAAATCAATATGTGTTATGCTATCAATAGTTTCAATAATGGTTAATTCAGAATTGGTATAATAGGTTATCTGAGTAATCCCATCAATAACTACATTTACTTTATACGTTCCAGTGTCTAAAATATCGAACCTATAATAGTAAACATCAGGTGTAAGAGTAGCTGAAACTGAGGTGTGTGTGTAAGGTTCAAACACTGCATTACTTCCGCTAAAAACAGAATCTTTTTCTACCACCACATCGATTAAAGGAATGGGGTCAGTTTCTGTTTTCCAAAAGAAATCAGAAACGTATATATACCCGCTGATGGAGTGCACTCCTGTATCTAAAGGAGGGTTTACCATTTTAATTTCCCTGTATAAAGTTGTGCAATTTGCTGCAATTTCCATAGTATCTGCCAATTCCCAAAGCGAAACATCAGGGCAATAAGTAGGAACAAAATTGTATCCGGGAACATCGTTCAAATACTTTGCTTTTAAAGCATACAATCCCGGAGTGATATTAGGGAATTCATAGTGATACTCATTAGGTAATGTAATTAGATATGTTTGAACGGTTTCCCATAAAAGATTATTGGATTCTGAGTGTTTAATTAAACTAACTTCTACCACATCTCCTACACTTAAAGGTAAATGAGAACCATCTGCCATTAACACCTCTCCGCTCAAATAACCTTCTGTTTCTACAAATAAACCAGTTTCAGTATACAATGAGTATATGCGTTGACACAAATTGGCGTCTGTTACAGTTATTGTATATATTGCTCCAACCTGTGGGATAAAAGTAAATGCTGTATCAAAAGGATGCGAAACCGTATCGTCTATCCCACTAAATTCAATAGTATAAGGCCGAGTTCCTCCAATAACTGAAAAGAAAACCTCGGCAGTATCACCACTACAAAGCACTCCTATCCAATGAGTGTCGAGCACCGATAATGCTTCGGGTTGAGTAATATTTATTACAGTAGAATCAGTAAAGCCATTATCATCTCGAATTACCATTGTGTATTCGCCTGCCGAACTAATGGTTTTCGGAAACCCAGTTACAGGAAATGGGTTACCGCCCACTACAATGAAGAATGAATATGGGGGAGTTCCTCCAAAAACATGCGTCGTATCGATGCTTCCGTCCATTGCATTAGCACAAGTAATATTAGTAAAAGTAAACGGAGCATTTACCTTTGCAATCACCATAGCATAATCAAACCCTCCTGCATCACCAACTTTATAGAAAAAAGTATCTGCACCATAAAAGTCAGCATCAGCAGTGTAAGTAATATCCCCAGTTAAAGGGTCAATACTGGTAGTTCCATGCAGTGGTCCACCAATTATCTGTATTGAATCCGGAACAAGAGTTCCATCAATGCTGGTATCATTTGCAAATACAGGAATCACAACCGGTAAAACTCCCGAGGTAGAACCAGAATCGTTGCTTACAATTGGAGGGTCTTTTGCCGGGGCAAGATCCACGGTAACGGTAATTGTAATACAGGTTGTCGGTGCCGATATTTTACAAACCTGATATTGATAACTGTCGGTGCCGTTATAGTTTGAGTTGGGTGTATAGATTGTAGAACCTGAACCATTAGGGTTTACTACTGCTGTGCCATGCAATGCAGGAGTTACAATAGTAACACTGTTTGGATCCAAATCAGCCATAGGGATTAAACCCACAAAACTTGTTTGGTCTTCGGTGCCTTGAATGTTCGTTTGGGCTTTAGAACTCAAACTTAATCCAACTAAAAGTATTATTCCAAATAGGCTTGATAGTATCGAATCGGGCTTCTTCATCTTTATTAAACTTTAATATTAATGCGTAATTATCAACTTTTCCTTATAGTGTTTAGTTCCCGAAACAACTTCCACCAAGTATATACCGTTAGGCAAAGACTGAGCGCTTATAGTGCTTTGGCTAGAAACTAAATCGGCTTGCATCACCACTCTTCCACTCATTTCGCTAATGCTTAGTTTGGCTTCAGATTCTGAATCTAAGTTTATGTTTAAGATGTCGCTAGCTGGGTTGGGGAAGAGAGCTGTAAAGCTAGAGTTTAATTCAGAAATAACAGTTGGGATATCTACACATGCATCTCCGCCGCTGGTATCAATTTTTCCTAGTTCAATTCTATCTGCACAATAATCAATATTTATTACTGTATTTGCAGTAATTACTATTGTTGGATAATTACTGGCCATTGGAATTCCTGCAATCTGAACTTTTACCGTATAGTTTCCTGCAGGAAGGTCGTTAAAACCGTATGGGTAATTATTTGACCCTACTGGGTTTTCCGGCACAGCCAAGCCTGATTGGGGAAGCGAATCCTTCTCAATTACTACATCTATTAATGGAATAGGATCATTATTAGTCTGTGTTTTGTTAATTAAGTTAACAAGGGTTACCACTCCGCTCACTCCGCCCAATCCAGTTTGTGAGTTATTTACAATATCTATTGTGTCAGTATGTGTATCGCAGCCGCCAGTAATTGTGGTAATTGTAGCTAAACTCCAAAGATATTTATCCCCACTGTAAGTTGGTAGTACACTTTGCCCAAAACTGATTTCCTGTCCAGGTGCTGTGTTTATTATTCGGGCCAAAATAGCATATTGAGCGGGGGTAATACTATCGAAATAATAATTGTAGGCGACATCTAGAGTGGTAAAACGTATTTGCGATTGCCAATCCCAATCATGTGCCGGAGAATCCTTCTTTAAAAGAATTACCTGAAGTGTATCGTTTGCTTGCAAAAAGCTGAATTGTTGGTTAAGCCTAACATTTCCTTTCATTATTCCCTGATTAATATTCACCGACAGATTACCTGAACTAGCACAGCTATTAGCATCATTAACTGTATAACTGTATGTAGAATCAAAAACAGCGATAAATTTAATTGTATCTGCATTGGAATAAATAACTGGACGATTCCACACTATTCCATAAGGTGATGTTCCTCCTGAAACACTAATTGTGGCTGTTAGCGTGTCTTGATCGCAGGCAACAGCTACTGCAGTTGCATTTACTGAAATTGCGGCTGGCTCTGTAATCACTATTGCTGTTTGAAAAACATTCCCAGCAGCATCGGTTACTTCCATAGTCCAAGTTCCTGCGGGCAATCCTGTGATTGGAAAAGTTGTAATCGTATTTCCATTTTTTGTAAACGTATAAGGTGGCACTCCTCCCGAAACAGATAATGTATCAATTACAGCCGTAGCGTCGCCAAAGCATAAGTTATCGGTGTGGGTGAATTGAGCCGTAACATCACAAACCGGAGCATCGAGTACCACATCATGAATTTCTTCATTTCCATAAGCATCGGAAGCTATCATTTGATATGTTCCAGGCAATAATCCTGTAACTGGCAGGGCAACAGGGTTACCATTCATAGTAAAGGAATAAGGAGGTATGCCTCCAGTAACAGATGAAGTATCAATTCCTCCATAGTATGGAGCAGTGCAAAGCACAGAAGTTTTGGAATATAAAGCTGATACGGTGCAGGTTGGTGCTGCAAGAGTAAAGGTATCGGTATCGGTTGTTCCGGTATTGTCGGTAACAGTTACCTCGTATGTTCCGGGTGCTAAATTATCAATGGGAAAAGTGCTGAAAGCTGTTCCGTTTACAGTGTAGGTATATGGAGTTAAGCCTCCGGTAATCGAATCGGAATCAATGCTACCTAAATATGGACTGGTACAAGTTAAAGGATTGGGAGATAAATGTGCATCTACTACACAATTAATAGCAGGAGCACTGGGGTCTGCCATTAAGGAACTGGCTTCTAATAATATGGCTGAATCATAATTGGCATCGCCAGCATCGGCAATCACAATCTTAACGTGGTATTTGCGGCAGGCTTGAACAACGGCGTAAGCGGTTATAGGTTTCGTAAAACCATCAAACTCTACTAGTGTTGGAGAACCAATAAATTTAGATGAATTAGTAGTGGAATTAATATTTTCAATATTTACCAAACTACCATCAGACAATTTAGCCACATTTTGAACTCCCGTAATCCCTGGGCCGCTTAAAAATATACCTACCGGATCAGAAAACTGTGTCCCTATTTGTTCATTATAGCCTTCGGAAGCAAAAATATATTTCATCACAACGCTATCGGAAACAGATACGAAATCAAACTCCAAAGTAGCCGCATCATAAGTAGGATTTGAACCACCAATTAGGGCTTCTAAATCAGCGTCGCCAGCGGAATTAAACGCAGTTGAGGTATTAGTATTTAGATTATTTCCACTGGCATCTAAAGCAGTACCCGTGCTAAGGATTAAACCGGTAGAAAGTCCGATATTACTTCCCATTTTCGAAAAAGCCCCCGAAGCTGCTGTGCTTCCGGTGTAAACAACATTTGTTACAGTTACCCCACTTCCTGTTAAATATGTTTGAACATTGGCGGCAGTGGGTTGAATGGAAGAGTTTACATAAAATGCTTGAGCAAACAGGCCGCTATTAAAGAGCAAACTCAAGGGTAAAAGAAGTAATACTTTTTTCATTGGTGGTGGTTATTGGATTGAGCGTTTAAACCCAAAATGAGGAGTAAAGATACAGATTATTTGTGTAGTCTGTCGAAATTGGAAAAATTCAATAGCATACAAATACAGTTAGCTATAGATGCTTATGGTAGTTAATAACCCTTAGTTTTAAACCTACAATTATCACCGAATGGCTTCTAAATATCCACCCTCTCTTCTCCCCTACTCCACTAAAAATTCTCGCTCATAAACCGAAACGTGTTTTTGCTCATAATCTTTTCAGCAATCTGATAAGGCGAATAATCGTAAAGCAGCGCAATGATTTCGGCGTTGTTCATTATATAGTTACGTTCGTCAAGCACCAATTGAAGCGATTTTACACGAGTAAGGAAATCTGCCATATCTTTTCTGAACTCGGTGATACGTGATGCATCCTGGTAGGTATTCATCGGGTTTATGGCTCCATCGAAATCGGAACCCAAAGCAATTATATCCCAAGCCGATTTGTCGCCGATGGTTTTCACAATATGAAAGGCATTGGCCAAAAACAGTTTTAGGTATTCATCTTTCTGCTGCTGGGATCCCACCACTGTTTTCTTGATTGTGCCAATGGCTTCTTGCCCTCCCAAGCGGGTATCTTCTAGCATTATTCCTATCAGGCCACGCGACTGGTGAATAATCCTTATTTCATCATCATATAGGTTGAAGCTCCACTGGTGAAGATAGCTTTTCTTGTTGTCTTTCATTTTATCCTTCAAAAATTTCTCTTCACCCTTTTTGTTTATCCTAAATTCATTCAGCGAACTTGAAATACCACTCACGCCGCCGTGGCTATATAAAATAGGAACTGAATTATTGTACTTGGTTTTCAGTAAATCGTAATAATCTAATCGGCTTTGAAGGCTCATGTGTTTAACGTCTATCAGCACCCTATGGCCATTTTCGGTAGAAAGCAATTCGCTTATTGCCACATATCCGGCAGGTGTAATGCCTACGTTTTGACCTTCACTTTCATTTATAAAGGTACTCATCACCCTGTTATTAGTTCGTGTTTGTCCGCAAAGCTGATTCCAAAAGTGATTGGCAAGCCCAATAGAAAATAGGGAATAGTTTTGTTTAAGCGTTGAAATATTTTTACTTACTAACAAGTTCAGGGCCTCCGGGTTATCCTTTTGCATTTTAAGTGTAGATGGAATACCGGTGCCTATTCCATGCCCACCTTCAATATTAAGCACCACCGCAATACTGTTGGGTTCGTAAGCTATAATTTGCTTAACCTCCTCAAAATTATGCACCACTTTATATTGATACCTGCCATCGGGCGAAATGCTGTCGCTGAGGTGAGCAATGAGGTTAAGTTCATTGAGCGTTTCTTTGAAATAGTCCACATCATCGTTTTGCAGGTCTTTAATCTTGGTCAAATTAGCCCCACTGAAAAACGCCAACGTAGCCTTCCATTGTAGGCGATTCCACATAATGAGTTTGGAAACAAAGCGGTTTTGAGTAAACTCCCGCTGAATGGGACACACCGAAGCAAAAACCAGTCGCACGTTGCCTTTGGCCATGTTGTTGAGGTTGCTGCACGATAGGGATGGCACTTTATTATAAACCCCCATCAGCCTCGACATGCCAGATACTTTTGGAGCCAGCACCGAGTGCTCGTTCCACAAATCGGCAGTAAGCAAACCTTCGCCATAGCCTCGATTATAAGGCTTTAGCGAAATATGAGCATGAATATCGGCGTTGAATTCCACTCCTCTTTGAGCGGAACCATAGTGAGGAAAGATTAAAACAATTAAAGCAAAAAGGCTATATTTTAATGGCATTTTTAAATGGAAAAGCGACCACGACAGGGGTTTAGTATCGTTGGGATAAAGATAGATAAATGTGGGAATTGAACTCTTAAAATAGTATAAAGGTTATTGGGTAAAAGGTAATGAATAAAGAGGAGGCTACCGCTGGATGGTTCTCATTACTCATTTCTCATTTCTTACTACTAAAAAATAGCATCTTTGCAGTACTCATTTCCGCTAAAAATAAATGCTCTTAAAATCGCTCACAGTTGCCGACCCACAATCGCCCTTCAACGGCCAAACGGTTGATATTTTATTGAATAATGGCCGCATAGTTGAAATTGGACAAAACGTCAAAGCTGATGGAGAAACCAAAACTTTTGAGGCAGGAACATTTATTTCGCCCGGATTTTTTGATTTGCACGTTCACTTTGGTGAACCCGGTTTGGAAATAAACGAAACCCTCGAAAGCGGCAGCCGGGCAGCATTAGCTGGAGGATTTACAGGAGTTTGTTTAATGCCTGACACCAATCCGGCCTTGGATTCCCGAACCAGTATAGAATTTGTAAAATCACGGGCGACGAAACTGCCCATCAATATCTTTCCGGCAGGGACAATATCGGTGAGCCGGGATGGCAAGGATATGGCAGAGATGTATGATATGCAGCAAGGCGGAGCAGTAGCCTTCACCGACCACAAACGCAGCCTTGCCGACCCCGGATTAATGCAACGCTCATTGCTTTATGCCAAAGGGATTAATGCTTTGGTAATGAATTTCCCTCAGGTAAAAGAGCTTTGCCACGGTGGACTAATGAATGAAGGAATTACAAGCACAATGCTGGGCATGAAAGGCCTTCCGAATATTGCCGAATACCTATGCGTAAATCGGGATATTGCCTTATGTCGCTACCTCGACACCACGATGCATATTTCCTGCATCAGCACTGCTGAATCGGTTGAATTAATTAGGGAAGCTAAACAAAAAGGTTTGAAAATAACCTGCGATGTATCTGCTCATAATTTATTCTTTACTGATAAAGAATTAAATACTTTCGACAGTAACCTGAAACTAAGTCCTCCGGTTCGCACTGCTAAAGATATAAAAGCCTTAATTGCCGGATTGAAAGATAATACGATTGACGCCATCAGCAGCGACCACCGCCCCGAAAACATTGAAAACAAAAACGTGGAATTTGATTATGCTTCAAATGGTGCCATTGGCCTCGAAAGTTTCTTTGGGCAAATTTATAAAGTTTTAGAAAAAGAAATCCCCTTGTCCCAAATCATCGAACTCATTGCACTGAATCCAAGAAATATTCTGGGAATAGAGAAACCTTCGATTCAAAAGGGAGCAAAAGCCGAATTCACAATATTCAATACCAAAGAAGAATGGACTTTTGAAGAAGCGGACATAAAATCAAAATCAAAGAATTCGCCTGTAGTGGGAAGGGAATTGAAGGGGAAAGTGGTTACTGTTATCAATTGATTGGACTACCCAACTTACTTACAATTTATTGTTTTGGTTTACGATTCAGTTCTTAATTGAGAATAAATCCAAAATCGTAATTCGTAATTCCCTCGACATATTCAATTAATCTCCCTATTTTCGCAGCCTACGATTAAGTTTTACAATTAATGAAATTACTTCGGCTATTTGTTTTCATTGCAATCTCTGCATCTTCTTTAACCTCCTTCGCCCAAACCGGTACAGGTAACGTAGGAGTTGGTACAACATCGCCCGACACCACAGCAGTATTAGATGTTACCTCGTCCTCCAAAGGAATGCTAGTGCCCCGTATGCTTACATCACAACGATTAGCTATAGTCAATCCGGCTAATTCCTTATTGGTGTATGACCTTGATTTTAAATGCTTCTTCTATTACAAATCACCCGCCACAGCTTGGCAATCACTCTGCGAAACGCATTTCGACAGCATATTTGTAAACGTAGCCGCCATCGACAGCCTTTTTTCAGTTATCTCCAATATTGATACATTATATATAGCCGGACAACCCTTAGATACCGTTATTGGTGAATCGCTTCGCAAAACAGCCTGGCTTTTATTAGGAAATTTAGGCACTGACCCAGCCATTAATTTCTTAGGAACAATCGACAATGAAGATTTGGTTTTCAGAACAAACAGCATCGAGAAAATGCGAATTACCAAAACCGGACAAGGCGGCTTCGGCACTTCCACCCCCGACCCTTCGGCCATTTTTGATATTTCAGACACCACCAAAGGCTTCCTTCCTCCTCGCCTATCGCTAGCACAACGCAATGCCATTTCAAACCCGGCCAAAGGATTACTCATTTTCAACACCACCGACAGTACCACCCAATTTTGGAATGGTCAATGTTGGTTAGCTACCTATCAGGAAGACTGTAATCAATGCGGCTTTAGCATGAGTCTTTCATCCACCGCCGGAACTATCGACCGTACCCTCACCGACACAGCTGGAACAAACATTACCATTTCGCAAACCAGCGGCTCCACCCAAACCATTGGTGTTTTCCTAATTCATAATTTACCAACAGGAGTTACAGTTTCTGTTTCAAACCCAACTATTTCAGGAAACGGAGTATCTCATCTAACTGTAAATGCCAGCATATTTGCCCAACCGGGAACTTTCCCAATTGCAGTACAAGCAATCTGCGGAAGCACAATCCAAAACCAGATATTTACCGTTACCATTGATTCTTGCATAATTGTAAACATAAACAATACCGTTACCGATTACGACTTAGCAGCAATTAACAACCTTCCCGGCCCAGGAACACGAATATGCGTTGTGGTTAATATTGCTCCCGGCATAGAAGTTATCAGCGATAGCACCATTTATACTGCTTTCGATGAAGGAAATTTAGATGCTCAAAGCCATGTTGGAATTGCTAATTCAGGAGCAATTCTTGGTCGTGGCGGAAACGGTGGCGATATTCAGGGAAGCAGCACATTCAGTCAGGCTGGCGATAACGGTGCAAATGCCTTGAATCTTTCCTGCCGCACCGATATTCAAAGCGGAACGTTTGGTTTTATTTATGGTGGCGGCGGCGGCGGAAGCAGCATAGGAGCAGGTTTTCCCATCAACACTCCAGTTGGAAATTTCTCCTTTGCCATTGGTGCAGGCGGCGGCGGCGGCTCAAATAGTGGCTACGGCGGCGACCCTAACGGCCTGCTAAACACCTTTGCGGCCGGACAGGATGCCACCAGCGGAGTGCTTTCAATTCCCGGCTTAGGTGGTATTTTGAACGTTCCAATTAATATCCCCATAAGCATAATTACCCTCAGTATAAACCCGCAGATTTATGGCGGAAACGGTGGTGCTTATGGGCAGCCCGGAACTGCCGGAAGTTTTGTTTTAAGTATTGCTGCGTCATTCTCCATTCCTCTTGTGGGTACGGTTACAATTCCCATTCCTATTGGAAATATCCCCGTGCCTGTGCTTCCCGGTGGATTGGCAGGTATGGCCATTAAACGGAATAACTTCCCTTTGAATGGCTACACAGATGGCAATTACAATACCTTATTTGTTAAAGGTGCAGTTGGGCCTTAATCATAAATAAATTGGCACGCTAATGACGCAAATAGTGCTAATAATCACAAATTTTGAATACCATGAAATCTATATTTATTAGCATTATTCGCTATCATTTGCCTAATTCGTGTCATTAGCGTTCCAATTATTACTCTAAGTCATGGAATCACTTCCTACTCCAAGCAAGCTATTTCCTTACCCAAACGGCTGGTATGTTTTATGTAAATCGGAAGAGCTAAAACCCGGTCAACTCGATTCCCGCAAATTTGCCGGACAGGAAATTGTATTATTCCGCACCGAAGGCGGTATTCCATGTGCCACCGATGCCCATTGCCCACACCTTGGTGCCCATTTTGGCTTTGGTGGTTCGGTAGAGGGCGAAACTATTCGCTGCCCCTTTCACGATTTTTGTTTCGATGTGAATGGCACTTGTGTAAAAACCGGATATGGAACCAAACCTCCTCCAAAAGCCATTTTAAAAACCCACCACCTTCGCGAGAAAAACGGGTTTATATTAATTTGGTTTGATGCAAATGGTCTGGCTCCCAACTGGGAAGTGCCCGAAGTAAGTAATGAAGGCTGGAGCGAAATCCGCACTACTGATTTCGACCTTCGCAGCCACCCGCAGGAAACCACTGAGAATAGTGTTGATGTTGGACATTTCTCTATAATTCATGGCTACAGCGATGTGGAAACCCTCAAAGAACTCAAAACTGATGGAGCATATTTGAATGCCAGTTACGGATTTTCCCGGCCGGGACTTTTGAAAGGCGAACGCAACCGTATTCAGGCCGAAATTGATATTCACGTTCACGGTTTGGGATATTCTTTTGTAGAAGTAGAAGTTCCTAAATTTGGAATTAAAACTCGACAATATGTTTTCCCTACCCCAATTGACGGACAAAAAGTGAATTTGAAAATTGGGATGAGTATTAAGAAAATTGAGAATTCAAAGAAGGTAAACCCCATTTTAGGATTACTTCCCTCTCGATTGGTGAATTCTATTGTCTTAAATGCTTCGTTTAAAGGTTACGCTCACGATGTAAGTCAGGATTTTAAAGTGTGGGAAAACAAAGTTTATATCAACTCTCCTGCCTTAGCAAAAGGAGATGGTCCGGTGGGGAAATACCGCCAATGGGCCAGGCAATTCTATTACGACAAACAAGAAAACCAGTGAAAAAATCAACATTAGTGGTGGGTGCAAGCCTAAACCCTGAACGCATCTCCTATCGGGCAATTCATACATTAAGAAACTACAACCATCCGGTTACAGCCTTTGGCGTAAAAGCCGGAACTGTTTCTGATGTAGAAATATCCACAAACTTCCCAACGAATCAGGAGTTTGATACCGTTACTTTATATGTAGGGCCGCAAAATCAAACCGAGCTAATTGATAAAGTAATTGCCCTGAAACCAAACCGCATAATCTTTAATCCTGGAACAGAAAACGCAGATTTTGAAAACAAAGCAAATGCCGCCGGAATTGAAACAGAAGAAGCCTGTACTTTGGTATTGTTAGGGTCGGGGCAGTATTAAAGCAACTAGACTGTAGCTACGCTGCTACTTTTTGATTAAATTGCTTAATAGCATTAAAATCTGCGGCTTTTTCAGGAAAATTTGACACTTATCTTTTAAGCAATGGTACACTTAAACCGGTTTTTATGGTAATAATTCGATACCATTTACCAATAAGTTTAGATAAATGAATGAAGCACAAACATTTTTTATTTGGAAAAATCATTTTTTATACCTTTGACCTCAATTAGAGTCCCGGAGTTTTTCGGGATTCTTCTTTTTTATATAGTACCCCTAATTTTAACCGTATGAGTTATATGACCGAAGCCGGGCTTCAAAAACTAATTGATGAGCTTCACCAAATGAAAACCGTTGAACGCCCAAGTATTTCTAAACAAATAGCTGAAGCCCGCGATAAAGGTGACTTGAGCGAAAATGCTGAATACGATGCAGCTAAAGAAGCACAGGGAATGTTGGAATTTAAAATTTCGCAATTAGAAGATATAGTGGCCAATGCCCGGGTAATTGATGAAAGTAAACTCGATCTTTCTAAAGTCTCTATCCTTACCCGGGTGAAGTTGAAAAACCATAACAATGGTGCAACGCTATCGTATGCCATAGTTCCTGAAAAGGAAGCCAACATGAAGGAAGGGAAAATATCTATCGAAAGCCCGGTAGCTAAAGGTTTGCTGGGTAAAGCTGTTGGACAAATTGCTGAAATTAAAGTTCCGGCCGGACTAATTAAATTTGAAGTTTTAGAAATTTCCCGCTAATGCCCAGTATATTTTCAAAGATTATAAGCGGCGAACTTCCCTGTTATAAAATAGCTGAAACCGATAAGTTTTTGGCATTTTTGGATATTACTCCGCTTGCCGAAGGCCACACCTTAGTAATTCCTAAACAAGAAGTGGATTACTTTTTTGATTTAGCCGATGATGATTATGCTGCCATTTTGCTTTTTGCAAAAAAGATTGCGGCAGCCTTAAAAAAGACAATACCCTGCCGTAAAGTTGGAATCACTGTTATAGGTTTAGAAGTTCCTCATGCCCACATTCATTTGGTTCCTTTAAACCAAATGCAGGACATTAATTTTTCCCGTCCTAAAACTCCCATCAGTGCCGAACGCTTGGCTGAGATTGCTGAGTTGGTGAAAGGAAATTTATAGGTAGGGTCTAGATATTAGACAATAGATTTTAGACTCTAAACTCAGGTTTTATTTGAGTTTATTTATTGTTAATTGCAGGAGAGAATATTCAATACCCCTACCCTACTCCACCATCACCTTTCTCCTACCTTTTTCCTTTCCATTTTCACGCAGGCTAATCGTGTAAAGTCCATTGGGCAACCCGCTTGTATGGAGACTAAATTTATATCCCGTGGCGGGTTGCGAAAGGCAGACTTTGCCCGATGCATCAATAAGTAAAAGTTCGCCATTGCTCACAGCTTCATCAAAAGCTAAGTAAATTATACCTGAACTGGGGTTTGGAAATGCCTGTATAGCTTTTACTGCAGTGTGACTCAAACCGGTTGCAATAGGCAATGGATAAAACACAACGTTATTGGCCGTTCCCGAATTAGGTATTCCAATAGAATCTCCGGCGGCGTTAATGCCTAAATCTGCTGGACTGGATAAGCCCGACATAACTGTAACCGGTTGAGTCGAAAAGTCAGATTCAATTTTACTTAATGCACTATTTCCCCAAGTGCTAATATAGTAATCGCCTTGCTGGTCGCGTATAATTCCATCGCAATTGTTGAGACTCGTAGTTAAAAGTGTAGTGGTTGTGCTGTCGGCCAAGCTAAGCCCCACTAATTTTACACTTCCCCAAGTTACAAACACCAATCGGTTGTTTTCACCTTCGTAAATAATGCCGTTAGGTTTGGAAGGGGCAACGCTTTTCATAACATTAAAAGAACCTGTGGTAATATTAATTCGGTAAATCTTCATTGCTGAAAAATCGGTTACAAACAGGTTTTCGCTCCCATCGGAAGTAATGCCGTTTAAAAAACTTGCTCCTAATTCATACACTTCGGCAGCGGCTCCGGTATTCAAATCAAAGGCTTTTACGGCACTGCCATCGCAGCAATAGAGTTTGTTTCCTAATATTTCTATTCCATAAGGGCCGGCAGTCATTCCGGTAGCCAGTTCGGTTAAACTCCCCGATGCCGGACTATATATCAGTACTTTCTTACCGTTAAATTGACTCACTAACCAACGATGATTTAAGGTGTCATATTCCACACTTTCGGGGCCATCGAAAGATTGAGAAAATGTATTGGAAATGTCAACCATCAGCAAAACCAAGAGCGAGAAGGTAAATTTGTTCATTATGAAATTAAATATGGGCGAAAGTAGGATGGATTTGCTTCCAATTTATTTATGTGTAGGCATAACACATAGAAGATATTTTTGCAAAATGAAGACCGATAGCTCAAGTCAGCCTAAATTCTTGCAGTTGCTTGGTTTGCTTAGCAATAAAGAGAAAAAACGCTTCGGGCGATACTTGCTTGTAAACCTCGATAGCGATGATTTTGCTGTGAAGCTGTACGGTTTTATTTCAGTAAATGAAAATCTGGATAAGAAAGAGGCTTTTGAGGTTATTTACCCAAATGATATATACGATGATAAGAAAATCAGGTATTTACTCACCACATTGAATGATGAATTAGAAAATTTCCTTATTCACTGCCATTTGCAAACCAACCCCATGATGGCTAACAATTTGCTGATGCGTGAATTGGTATTTCGAAATTCGGAAAAACCTTTCTACGGGATTTTATTGAGTCAGAATCAGCTTTTTGAAAGCCCGGCAACGGCTAAAGACACCGATTATTATTTGCATAAGTTCCTCACCGAAGAAGGTTTGCTTCTGGCTGCCACTCAAAATTTCAAGCGGCAGGAAACAAGCAATATTCAAACCGTTGTAGATAAATTAGACACCTTTTACCTTGCCCGAAAATTGCAGTTATGCTGTGAAATATTCAATGTTCAGAATGTTTTGGGAACAAATTATAAAGTGTTTCTGCTCGATGAAATAACGGAATATCTTTCCAAGAATACCTTGCAGAATGAACCTTTGGTGAATATTTATTTCAAGATTTTGAAAACGCTGACCGAAAGCGAAACCGAAAGCCATTTTGCAGATTTACGGCATTTACTGAATGAGTTTGAGCATCAGTTTAAAACCACCGAGCTGCGGGATATGTATCAGTACGTGATGAACTACTGTATAAAGAAGATAAATCTAGGCAATCTTGCTTATCAGCGTGAGTTGTTTGAGACCTATAAAAAGACCTTGGAAAACAAGGTTTTGCTCCCAAACGATAAGATTTCGCAGTGGGATTATAAGAACATAGTTACCATATCCATGCGGCTGAAGGAGCTTGCCTGGGCCGAAGGTTTTATCAAAACCTATAAATCCTATCTGGCCGATGCCGACAGGGAAAATGCTTTTAAGTACAATTTATCCTATCTGCATTTTATGCGGAAAGAGTTTTCGCAAACCCTGTCGCTATTGCAAAAGGTTGATTTTACGGATGTGTTTTATCAATTGGATACTAAAGCCATCCTGCTAAAAACCTATTTTGAAATAGATGACGATGATGCTTTTGATTATCATGCCAAAGCGTTTAAACTATTTTTAAAGCGTGATAGGAAAATTAGTGATTACCAAACTCTTATTTACTCCAACTTAATCAATTATTCGAAGCAGATTGTGAGTGCAGGGAGGAGTAAAAAGAAACTGGCTGAGTTGAAATCGGCTATTCAAACCAAGAAGCAAACCGCCGATATTCAGTGGTTGATTGAAAAGATTGAGGAGAGAGGATAGCTGTTTAGGCTAAATTTCCATTAATACCATTCGTAATGATAAATAGACCAAAAACTTTTTTCAAAGCTTGGACTAAAACAACGACGCTTACCTCCAAACCCTCCCGTATTGAAATATTTTAATCGACATTTTAATCTGTTTAGTCGGCAGTATTCATTAAATATTAACAATAATGAAAAGTTTTTTAGTGGAAGAAAATTCGTTGTAACAAACTGTATTTTATTTATATAATAAATTTTACCCCGGAATTCGCTGGAAGAAATCGCAAAATCTGTCTTTTTTTACTGAATGCAGTGCCTCACCTTTGACCCGTCAAAACATTTCGCATGAAAACAACCCACCCCTTCTTAGCCTCTAATCAATTGACCTTTAACTTTACCACACCCCATAAGCTCTTAAGGGCAATAAGGAGGAGTGCGTTCTTTGTTGTGCTATGCCTGTGTGCCACAATAAAGGTCAACAGCCAAACAATCCAACTTATTACCGATAAGAGTGATTTTGGAAACGGAAACTCCATTTTATGTCATGGAGGAAATTCAGGCTCCATTTCAGTTTCAATAATCGGTGCTGATAGCCTAACCCTAGCCTTATCTCAAAATGGAAATATAATCGATAGCTCCTTTGTAACAACACTTCCTCATAATTGGGCTAGCCTTTCGGCGGGCGATTATGTGGTTAGTGGCTACATTCTCGATAGCCTTGTAGGAATTGATAGTTTAACCCTTTATCAACCGGGCGTATTCGCACTAAGTTCGGTTTCGGTTACTCCCGAATCTTGCAACCCCGGAAGCGATGGCAGCGTAGAATTTTCTCTTTCGGGCGGAACAACTCCCTACACTTTCGAGTGGAGCGGTATTAGCTCTCCCCCTTCGCAAGGGGGAGTTGGAGGGGGTTTTAATTTCGATTCCCTAAATACCGGAACCTATTATCTAAATGTAACCGATGACAACGGTTGCGTGGCTTTAGACACATTTACCATTTCCAACGCCAACAGCATCTCGCTTGCCCTCCACACCAACGAACTCACCCCATTCGACTACCATATTTCCTGCACCAATAGCGGAGGTGATGGAATTGTGTGGGCGTCGTCCACAGGTGGCAATGGCAGCAAAACCTATGCGTGGGTAGCCAAACGCCTTAATCGTTCTATCGAAATATCTGCCTTTGGCCAAATAGATACCACCGAAACCCGAACTACCGATTACATAAGCAATGTAGATAGCCTTTCGTTTCAAAGTGCAGGAACGTATATCTGCACCGTAACCGATGCTTCGGGCTGTAAGGCTACCGACAGTGTTTCGCTTTCATCTGCTGTTGATTTTTACAAAAACATTGCTTTACGGTTTAACCCCGAATACACCGAAGGCAGTGGCCTCTGGGCCATAAAAGCAAAAGCTACGCTTGCCGGTGGCATTCCGCCTTATAGCTACTTTGGCGTAGAAAGCGGTGCCGATTCCATTACCCTATATATTGATAGTACCTATACTATAGGCTCTAAAGATGCCACTCATTGTTACGATGATGGCGATTTCAGCGAACCCGTTGTGCTAAGCCACGAACTTTATTTAATGATTTGCGAATTTTCTGGCGGCAATTGCGGCGGGGGACCAACAGGTACAGTAAACATAACCGGTTTAAGCCCCGGCAACCTTAGTGCGTTTGGTGCATCCGATGGCAGCCTTACAGCCTATATAAGTGGCGATTGCGAAGATATTTCAGCTTCGCTGTATTTGGGGGCGGCTTCAGGTTCGCCACTGGCAAGTGTGGCCGTTTCAGGCGGAGAAGCAAACTTCGAAAGTTTGGCAGCGGGTAATTATGTGCTGGTGGCCTACGGTTGCGATTCCTCCATTACAGATACCACCATCTTTACCCTCACTCAACCCGATTCCATACCCGCCATACCCGCTTGGGGGCTGCACGGCAATAGCGGAATGGATAGCACCATGTATTTGGGAACGAGTGATAGTACCGATTTTGTGTTGAAGAGTAATGGAAAAGTGCAGTTGCGGTTGAAGAAGGAAGGGGGTGTGGAAGTAAATGGCAATATGAAAATGATGGCACAGGTGAAAATACCAAATATAAATGAGGATAATAGTTCTCCTTCTTCACTACTTCGTATCAAATCAGATGGAACACTTATAAAAAGCACCAGCAATGCTGTTGCTGCAACAGCCATTAGTGCAGGAGTATTAACTATTAATTCAGAAGAATTCGCTCCAATTTTAGCAACAGACTTAAATTTTTGGGGAACTGGCAATAATGCAACAGGAGGGAATGTATATGTTGACCCTGACCCCTCTTGCGAAACTTGCCCAATTATTGACCCATGCGATGCAATAGACCCTGCAAATCCAGGGAATGGAAACAATATCATGAGCGATTGGCAGTTTTCAAGTTATACTAATAATAATTATTCATATCTAGCACGGTGGGTTGATGATTGTATAAATGTTGGGATCCACACAAGTACTCCAAGAGCTGCTTTTGAAAACAAAGGCCAAACACGATTAAGTAACACTGGAATTAATTGTCAACCAATTACGGGAGCTAATTTAGCCATCAAAAATGGCAATAATATTGGACTTTTAATTGATGGTACGAATAACGCAGCTTTAAATATGTTTCCGAATTTTATTTCAAGAACAAGAAATACTGCTTCAACTCCAGCGGCTCAATTTTCTTGCGGTGAGACTATGCCTGGTGTTGGTGGAGGAAGTGCATCCACTAGTAATAACGAAAGCAACATCATCCAAGTTTTTCCACGAATAGATTTTGATTATCAGCCTGAAATTTCTAAAACAGGTGATATGGGGATCCTATTTAAAAATCTTGTTGCAAGTGCGGGCCATGAGGATATCGGATTGACAATCGCTCCAAAACAAAGCACTCTGGGTGGTATAAGAATCAATAGTATTGGAAAGATAGGGGCATTGTCAAAAAATCCAATAGCAGATTTTCAGGTACTTGATGGCATAAGTTCTGTAGGTATTGGAGGTTCAGCGATGCTAACCAATATCTGGAATACAGGCTATATTGGATTTAATGTAAATTGGGATGGCAATAACTGGATAAAAGGTGGCGATGCAAATTCCGGGGCTGTTGCTATGGTTGCTGATGTCGGTGGAGGACTTACCATATTTCAGAAACATACAGGCAGTACAAACACCTCCTTTACTAATGGCGATTTTATTAAAAGAGAAAATACTGCTTTTAAAATAGACGGTAGTGGCAGGGTATCTGTCGGAAGCCAAACTAACGGATATAAAACACAATCAACAGGTTTTTGGAATGCCGAATTACAAGTAAATGGAACTATTGTAGCCAATAAAGTGAAAGTAACCCTTAATGATTGGGCCGACTTTGTGTTTGATAAAAACTATAAACTCAATTCGCTCGACTATGTAGAAAAATACATAAAGGAAAACCACCACCTACCCAATATACCCAATGCACAAGAAGTGGATGAAAGCGGCATAGACTTAGGAGAAATGAATAAACTATTATTACAGAAAGTAGAAGAACTTACACTCTATGTAATTGAACTGAAAAAGCAGAATGAGAAAATGGAATCACTCATTTCTAAAATTTCAAGCAGATGAGAACTTTTCTTTTTCTTTCAATTTTCCTTTTCTCGTTTAGTGGTTTGCAAGCGGGAAATGAGGATTCAGCTATCGCAAAGCATAATATTGTACTTGATGTAGGGTTGGGTGTCAATTTCCTTTCAAACCAGCATACAATTGCTCCAACTTTATTTCTCCAACAGGCTAATTCTTCAAGCAGTTCATACATTGGGTTTACAAAAAAAAACTCATTAAACTATTACTTAGGAATCCAATATAGCTTTAGAATAAATCCATTTGTTTCAATTTCAACGGGATTTCAATTTTATAATCGTTCAGATAGTTATCAAACTGATACTAATACTTTATACGAAACATTTTATAACTATAATATTATCTTCACACGAATACCTAATCCCATAATAAAATCCAATCAAAATGAAATAGTTTTTGAAATTCCAGTCTTATTTGGTTGCTCCCTTACAAAACACTTAGAATTACAAACTGGTATTACAGTTCCTGCATTTAGTTTTGTATCATATTCAGTTTCAGAAAGTGTAAATGGGGGGAAATATAAAGAAAATCCTATGTGGTTTGATGTCCGAACATTTAAACACAAAACAGTTATAGGTGTGGTTTCGTTAAATTATTCTTTAGGGGAAAATAGAAAAGTGACAATTTCATCAAAAGTCTTCGTTAGGAACTATAATAGCATAGATCTTACAGTTGGCATAAAATATTTAATATTCAAAAAATGAAATACTTAGCACTATTACTTTGTTATGTATTTCTATTTAGGAATACAGTTAATTCTCAGAACTTACTAAACAACGGCGGCTTTGAAGAAAGAAATGATGATTCCAATAATCCACACCCTGATGATAAAGCTCAAGTAGAATATCTAAGAAGTTGGGAGGACTGCATGTCTACTAAGGATTGCGATTTTGATGGAGACTCTTACATCCATTCTCCAGATTACTACAGAAATGATGATTATATAGAAAATCAATTTTATTACAGTCTAAAAGAAACATATTATGATGTTTGGCCCATTCCAACAAATTGGGATATAAATCAAATTTTTGATAATTCCCATGATAGAAGAGTTGAAGCTCATACAGGAAATGGCTTTACAGGTATGGCAGCAGGAGAACTTATTGAACAAGAATTATCGACCTTACCAATGAACAATAATTCGGAGTATACAATTAGATTTTATGTGCGAACATTTTATAGTGCTAATCAAGTAACTAAATTTGGAAACCAAGAGAGTGGCTTTAATTATTCCTACGATAATGCATATGGAGGAAGTCAAATGCACATATTAATTGGGAAAAAGAAAATAAAGTATGCAAACAAACCATGCAATTGTTCTGGCGATGACCAATTTACTAAAGAAGATGGATTATCTCAAGAAATTAACTTAGTGAAATCTATTCCAATAAACACTTCTTTATACCCTCCGGGTAAATGGCATTTAGTGGAAGAAACTTTTACTTCTCCTAACAACAATGCAAATTGGTTTGCTATGGAATATGTTAATGCAAATAATTGTAATGTGTACATTGGATTAGATGATATTTCACTATTCAACTGCCCACTTAATTGTTCTCGTACCCAAGGTGAAATGTGGCCTTGCTACACAAACGAAACGAACATAAATAGCCAAAATCCATTTAAAATGGAATGCTTAGGAAACGTTAAAGCTGCATCAATTTCGGCCTATGATTTACAAGAAAATATTGTTTATAATGAACACACATATGTTTCGGAAGATGGTTTCAATTGGCCACTATATTGGGCAGGAGTTGATGGTGGTGGTGCAAATCTTCTTCCTGGGCAATACAAACTAAACATTGTCCTAATTAATGACTGTGGGCCGAAACTCATCCGAAAAGATGTTAGTGTTTACCATTTTGAAGGTGAGCGAAACAATGTTCCATCATCTTACCCAACTATTCAGGCCAATAACCTCCCGGCTCCTTCAAATTTATTACTAACTATACCATCATCATGTTGTTTAGCAGAACCCGATATTTATTTAGATGACGTAACCCTCGATAGAAATTATCCAATGGAATTTTGGGCTACTGAAAATATATTTGCCGCTACCCAATCGCAATCAGGGGTAAAAATAAAATCTCCAACCGAGGTTACGTTCAAGGCTGGCTCGTCTATTGAATTAGGTGATGGATTTGAAACCGAAACAGGGGCAGAATTTCTTGCTGAAATTGTTCCCTGCCCTGAGCTTAGAAAAGAAGAACCCGTATTTACTTTCACCAATCCTGCCAACCCTCATCTTAATCACAATTCCTCAGATAATTCTACTTCTCCCCCCGCCTACTCCCTCCACCCCAACCCCAACACTGGCCGCTTCACCCTCACCCAAACCACGGAAGGCTATATTAAAAAATACAGTATCCTTAATATGATGGGGCAGGTATTGCTAAGCTCGCCCTTTGGTGCAGGGCGTGAGGGTTCGGTAGATATTTCTTCCCTCCCCAAAGGCATCTACATCCTCCAACTCGAAACCACTGAGGGCCTAAAAGCAGAAAGAGTAGTTTACCAATAAACCACATAACTAACCCCAAAATAAAATTTTGCTATTCCAAAAACATTTCCCATATTTGCACACACAATCAAAACAAATCATACCAGTTCATCACTATCAACCAAACTAAAATCAACAACAAATGGAAACAGGACACGCAATTAACGTAGCACAATTTAAAAAACTCCAAATTGCCGTTACAGGATACGGAACAGAATACGTTCCCTCCAACAACAAGATTAAACTTACCGCCATAGCCACCAAGGCCACCAGCAGCGAGTCAGCACTTGAAAATGTTGCCACTCAAAAATCACCCTACGACACAGCAGTCATAGACCGTAAAGCAGGGTATCTACCCCTCAACGACCTTGCCCTTGGAGCATTCCTTTCCCTAAAATCCTCCGAAAACGTCGAACCGGCATCCGTTAAACATGCCGAAACACTTCTTCGTAAAATAAACGGGAACAACAAATACACGCCCAAAGCACCCGAAAACCAAACCCCCGTAAACCCCGGCATCCCTCCTTCAGGTTCTACAACTCCCGAACCCGAACCAACACCCAAATCTCATTCAAAATCCCAGCAATCCTTCGTTAAAAGAGCTGCAAACTTCCAAGAACTAATTGCACTTATCACCGGCGACTCACATTACGCCACCAACGAACCCGATTATCAAATCACATCCCTCCAAGACTTCGCCGACAAACTCGACGACCTCAACGAAGCAGTAGCCACAACCTACATCCCCTATTCAGACGCCCTCTCCGCCCGCGACACCGAATTATATTTCCCCGTAACAGGCATTTACGACCTAGCCGATACCGTAAAAACCTATGTAAAATCAATAAAAACCCTAAATCAAACCGCCAAAAACCTCGTCGTAAAACTCAAGTTCACAAAACCCTCCAAAGACTCAATACACTTATAAAAAATCTCCATTCCCAATCACAAAATCCCCCCTTCAAGCACAAAACTTGAACGGGGGATTTCTCTTTTTAAGCATTACCTATACCAATTACCCACAAGCATCCTGCAATTTACTTTATCCATAAATTAATTAATGTAGGTTATGGTTTGGTTATAAAATATTCCGACTTAATCCAGAGAACCACCAAATGGCTTTGCCCCGGAAACTTCCCAGCAATAGCGGCAGGAATCACGAAGGGCTGGCAAAGGGCGTTTGGGTGATTCCTGTCCGCGGTTTCCCCTTCGGCCCTAGCCATTGGGGAAAATTGCCTTGGAAGTTTCCACGGTTTTTGCTTACTTTTTGCCAAGACAAAAAGTGAGAAAAGAATATTAAAGTCAAAATTTCAACAGGAATAGTGATTTATTGTCTTTATCCCCAAGTGAATTAATCCATAATTCACTAAAATCCCCCACAAGCATCCTGCAATTTACTTCAACCGTAAATTAATTCCCCACAAGCATCCTGCAATTTACTTTAACCATAAATTAATTCCCCATAAGCATCCTGCAATTTGGGTTCGTACAACAAACTGT
>CANJNG010000053.1 GCA_947475205.1 Bacteroidota bacterium | reverse complement strand
GCTCAACACGGAGCAATGACTGCTCAACACGGAGCAATGACTGCTCATCACGGAGCAATGACTGCTCATCACGGAGCAATAACTGCTCATCACGGAGCAATAACTGCTCATCACGGAGCAATAACTGCTCATCACGGAGCAATGACTGCTCAACACGGAGCAATAACTGCTCAACACGGAGCAATGACTGCTCAACACGGAGCAATGACTGCTCATCACGGAGCAATGACTGCTCAGCACGGAGGAGTCAAGAAATAAGCTAATTTAACCACTACAAAATCTAAAATCCCACCATAATCTCACTGCTTAAATTCATTTTCTCCCATAATTGGAGCCCGCTCAAAGGGGATTTTTGGGTCGAAGATTATACGGCATGTGATATAGGTTCGCCATTTTGTGCATTCCAAATTATCAATCACTTTGAGCATTTTGGGATTGAAATCGCCAATCCAGGTAAGGACAATATTGGTGTATTTGCGTTTGGGATACACAATTGATTCGGCAAATTTTACCATAAAACCTTCCACACCCTTACCCTGATATTCTTTGGTTACGCCAAACACAATGCTATACATAGTTTTGCAGTCGCCCCGAAGTTTGTGGTACATAAACTTGATTTTACCCCACCAATTGAGGTTTCCGTTAACGTATTTAAACAGCTCGTTCAGTTCGGGAATATTTACATAAAAGCCAATCGGCTCCTCTTTGTAATAGGCGAAAAATACAATATCGGGATCGAGGACAGGCTTGAGCTTATTCATAATATTCAAAGCCTGCTCTTTCTCCATGGGTTTAAAACTGCTGTGTCCGCCCCAGGCATTGTTGTATATGGTGCGGAAGTCTTCGGCAAATTTGGGCAGATTCTTTGGGTCTATGGTTTTGCAGTGATAGCCCGAACCTTCCTTTCGCAACTCTTCCGATTTCTGCACCAAAACGTCTTGGGTGGGCAGATAAACAGGTCGCTGAAAAACGTATTGCTCATAATAAGTTTTGAAACCGTAAGCATCGAATAACTTGCGGTAATACTCCGGGTTATAGTTCATTCCGTAAGTAGCCGGATTGGTAAAATTGGTAATCATCAGCCCCCAGTAATTGTCTTTTTCGCCGAAGTTTATAGGGCCGTCCATAGCTTTCATTCCTTTAGAAACAAGCCATTGCTTGCAGGTGTCGAAGAGCATGAAGGCGGCCTTCTCATCATCAATACATTCAAAAAAACCGAATCCTCCAGTGGGTTGCTTAAAGGTATCACTTAGTTTTTGGTTGATAAAAGCCGACACCCGGCCAATCAAATCTCCGCTGTCGTTTCGCAAAATCCAACGGGTAGCCTCGCCGTGTTTCCAGAATTTGTTCTTCTGTGGGTCGAATATCTTATCAATATCCTGCTTTATGTGCGGAATCCAGTTGGGGTCGTTTTTGTAAATGATAAACGGAACCTGATGAAATGCCTTTATGTCGGCTGGCGATTTTATGGGGATTATTTGCATGGAAATTGAATTTTGTATTAAAACCCCCTCCAACTCCCCCTTTGAAAGGGGGAGAGCTTCGGATTGTTATACTTTAATATTAAGTGCCAATTGGCAATTTTATTTAAAATGAAAATCTACGCCAAAGGAAGCAAATTTTCTTCAAAAGGAAAGAATATACTTCTCCACTTCTTTGGCAAAGTGGCAATGTTCTAAAGTCTGCACCTTCAAAGCGATATCGGCAGGGGAATCGGTGGGTAGCACTTCACACTTTCCCTGAAAAAGAATGCGACCTTCGTCGTAATGTTCGTTTACGAGGTGAATGCTGATTCCGGTTTCGGTTTCGGCGGAGGCTTTTACTGCCTGATGAACATTTAAGCCATACATTCCTTTACCGCCAAACTTGGGCAGCAAAGCCGGATGAATGTTGATAATCCGGTTTGGAAATGCGGCTATCATATAGTCGGGAATCTTCAGCAGAAAACCCCCTAAGACTATAAAGTCAATCTTTGCTTTTGATAGTTTTTCTAACAAAAAGGCAGAGTTTGAAAGTTCCTCCTTCGAAATAAATAGCACATCTTTGCCGAAGGATTTTGCAATATTCACCACTCCGGCTTCGGCCTTGTTGGTTACAATTAATTCTATACTGATTTGGGGGTTTTGCTCAAAATAGGCTAAAAGTTTTTGAGCGTTGCTGCCGCTTCCCGATGCCCAAACGGCTATTCGTTTCATAAAACTATTTGGTTAAAATCTTAATTATTCCGGCTGCAATCCGCTTTATTAATTCTACAAACTTTTCTTTAATGTTGGTGGGGTCGCCATGAATGACCATAGCTGTATCGATTCCTTCGGCCACCAATAAGTTGATGATTTCGCCTTTGGTGGTGGTAGCTCGGTTGATGCTTATTCCGGTGAAGCTATGCACGGCAATGGAACCGATATTATCGCCGATGTAGTCCACCTGGTTGCTTATTTCAGTTTCTTTAAGCTTGCATTGAGCAGCAAGTTCGGCCTTGCGGCTTTGCAGTGTTTCGAGGTTGTAAATAGAAGCAGGTGGGTTAGTCATTGGTAATTTTAATTATTTTGTTAATAACGAAGCGTTCCATTTTCTTTTTAAACAAGAATATAAATATCAGCAAAATCAAGAGATACAGTAGTGCCGATAGCACAAAACCCAAGCCATAATTGCCCAGCAACTGACCAAAGAAAAACGAAACGGCTACAAAGAGCGACAGGACAAAAAACATAGCCAACACTATAACGATGAGTGTAGAGGAAAGGTAGGCCGTGATTTTAGCTGTGCTTTCAATTAAAGACAGTCGGGTATGTTCACCGCGGATTTCGATATAATCGGTAATCTGCGTTTTCAATACTTTGATGGGTTGTTCGGGTGGTTGTTCCATGAGGTTTGAAAAATCCGATAAAAGTAATTGATTTGTGGAATGGGGTGAATGGCACATAATTCTATAGGTTTGCATCATCTCAAAATTGGCAAAACGACTTTTCGATATTCTTTTTTCAAGTGCAGCATTATTAGGCTTATTTCCAATATTGTTGATTATAGCTTTATGTATAAAGTTCGGATCAAAGGGCACGGTTTTATATAAGCAGGTCAGGGTTGGCCGGGATGGTAAAGATTTTTATATTTTTAAGTTTCGTACCATGAAGCCCGATTCCGACAAAATGGGGCTCATTACCGTTGGTGGTCGCGACCCTCGGATTACCGGCATTGGCTATTATCTAAGAAGATATAAACTGGATGAATTACCTCAGTTCCTTAATGTTTTACTGGGAGATATGAGCATCGTGGGTCCCCGGCCTGAAGTGCGGAGATACGTGGAAATGTATAATGCCATACAGCAAAAAGTGCTTACAGTGAAGCCCGGAATTACCGATTATGCTTCCTTACTGTATAAGGACGAAAACGAAGTTCTCTCCAAATATCCTGACCCCGAAAAAGCCTATATAGAAATAATAATGCCTCACAAACTCAAACTAAACCTTGAATATGTGGAGCAACATTCTTTAGCTAAAGATTTAGGCATCGTTTTTAAAACGGTAAAAGGAATTCTACATGGCTAAGTAGGAAATCTGCCTCTGGTTCCAAGTTCAATTACTTCTAAATCCTGAATATTTCCTTCGTTTATAGCAAATCTCACAAGAGTTTTAACTGTATGCCAACCGTGGTTTCCGGCTGCACCCGGGTTAATGTGGAGCAATTGATTCTGAGCATCAAACATTACTTTCAAAATGTGCGAATGCCCACAAATAAATAGCTTTGGTTTGTTTTGATAAATTAATTGCCGGGCTACGGTTGAATATCTGCCGGGGTAGCCGCCAATGTGAGTCATCACGACCTTTAGTCCATCGCACTCAAAAACCAAATGTTCGGGTATAAAGCTCCGAATGGCAGTTCCGTCAATATTTCCAAAGATAGCCTTCGTGGGTTTAAAAGCCGATAACTGATCTATCACGCTAGCTTCGCCAATATCTCCAGCGTGCCATATCTCATCGCATTCGGCAAAATATCTGAACACTGCGGAATCTAAAAAACCATGTGTATCGGAGATTAAACCTACTTTCGTCATCTGAAATATGAGGGCAAAGAACGGTATTTATCAGCTCTATTTTTCAACGAAATCTTACCCACAATGACCCAATCAGAACTCATTCGTCAAATAAAAGCCAAACGCTCATTTCTCTGTGTTGGATTAGATACCGATTTAGAAAAGATTCCTAAGTTTTTACTCGATACTGAAGACCCGCTTTTTGAATTCAATAAGCAAATAATTGACGCTACAAGGCAGTATTGCGTTGCCTATAAACCCAACACGGCTTTCTTTGAGGCGTATGGTGAAAAGGGCTGGAGAAGTTTGCAAAGAACCGTTGAATATATAGGCAAGGAGCATTTCATTATTGCTGATGCCAAACGGGGCGACATTGGCAATACCTCTGAGCGATATGCCAAGGCTTTTTTTGAGCAAATGCCCTGCGATGCAATAACTATTGCACCCTATATGGGTAGCGATAGTGTTAAGCCCTTTCTGAACTTTGAGGGAAAATGGGCTATTATTTTAGCCCTTACATCTAATCCGGGTGCAGAAGATTTCGAAATGCAAAATATTGGGGGAAAGATGTTATTTGAAAAAGTTTTAGAAACTTCAAAAAACTGGGGCAGTGCAGAAAATACAATGTATGTAGTAGGAGCAACCCGCCCGGAGTTGTTTCAAGCTGTGCGAAAAATTGTCCCGAATCATTTTTTATTAGTACCCGGTGTGGGTGCACAAGGCGGAAGCCTAGCCGATGTGTGCAAATATGGTTTGAACTCCAACATTGGATTACTCATTAATGCCTCCCGCTCCATAATTTATGCATCTGCCGGGCAGGATTTTGCCGAAAAAGCCACAGAAGAAGCTAAGAAGATGGCTGAGGAAATGCAGCAGTATGTTTGATTCAATGGGGATGTATAAAATCCCTGCATTTAATTGTTAACCATCAGCAATTGGTTTTCTATTTTTCCATTTATTGTTGCCTCCACTAAATAAATTCCTGTGGATAAGTGGCTAATATTTAGGTTTAGTTTATGCTGTCCGGCGGGGTAATTGCCCATTCCAACTTGTATCAATTCTTGACCTAAAAGGTTTTTAACTTTAGCAGAAACTGTGGATGATTGTGTGAAATTCATAAGCAACGACACTTCACTTTGGGCGGGATTAGGAACGAGTTTCGCCTTGTCATAACTCTTTATATCATTTATTCCTACCAAACACGGCCCCGGGGTGTATGACAACACTCCTCCCCAAAGGCTTGCTATACATGCGTTTGTATAGGTAATCCCGTTGCAGCCGCATACTTCGTCAAACATTGGAGCATCACAACAAAGGCTTCCGGGAGGGCAGATTAAACTGCTATCCACACAGCCATCGCTGACATAAATTGAATCGCAAAATATATCTGAGCAGGTATTTCCAACGCTATCTAAACCAGAAATTGTTAAACAAACTGCATACCAGCCGGGGTGGCTATAAATATGTTGTGGATTGAAATAGGAAGACGAATCACCATCGCCAAACGCCCATTGAAAGCCTGTGAACGATGCTGCCGAAGAAGTGTTGATGAAATTTACCGTATCCGTATTTTTGGTATAGCTGAAGCTGGCATCACAATGTCCGGTTTGAGTGCTGGTGCATTCGCCATCAGTCCACGAGTTAACGCCTCCAAAATATTCTGCTTCGCAAGCATTGCTGTAAGTTATTCCATTGCATCCGCAAACAGGCATAAAAACCCCGGGACAAAAAGTGGTTAAATCAATTTGTGATGAATCAACGCAAGGCAATTCAGTATAAACAAATGATAATTCATCAACCCTAAACTCGGTGGCAGCCGGAATAATACCACAGCCTCCATATACTTTTCCACCCAAAATAGTTATCCGGCACGAATCAAATGCAATAGCATTTTGCGAAATGGGGATATTTAGTGAGGTATAGTTACCAATTGATGTTGTGCTTTCCCAATATCCGGCATCTACAACTGTTCCATTTTGAAGCACTTCCACCTTTACCGAAACGGTATCACTATCATTCCCACCCTCATTTATACAGGGCGGAAAACTTAGTTTATACCATAAAGAAAGGGCAGTGGGGCGAATACTTAAAGCAAATGTAGCTTTTGCAAAAGGTTTCATAACACCATTCCCATAGAAATTGGCAGAATAATTATCAGCATAACTATCATTGTCCTGTCTCACAATATAGGGGTCGTAAGGCGGAAGAGTCATCGGGTAACTATTGGTTTGCCAATCGGAAAGTTGCGGGGCACTGCTCCATTGTTCCATACCACTGTTGGGTATTTGAGCAAAAGTGGTAACGGAGATAAATAAGCAGATGAAAGTAGTAAGGTATCTATTCATTGGTGCGAAATTTTGAGTAAAGGTAGAAAATTGCTGAAGTGTTTATATGCTAATAACTAAAAGGACTTCCAACTAACCAAAAATGAAATGCAAATAATTGTAATGCTAACAGTGATACCAATAGGAGATTCCTGTTTCTAAGGCTAAAAGTCCATTCGCCCAAAATCATGCTGAACGGGAATATTACCGAAATAAACCGTTGCATCGAAGTTACGGAACCCGAAAACAGTGGGAACAACAAACTAATCCATATAAAAACATTGAGGCTTAACGGGAATTTCTTCCAAGAAAAACCAAAAATTAAAATAACAATAATGGTATAAACGGAATTGAACTGAGTAGCGAAATCGCCACGCCTGAAAAACGACAACAGTGGAAACATAAACTCACGGTACCAGCCGGCCTGGGCTATGCTGAATGCAAAATAATAACCAGTCATTTGATGTTGGTACATGCAATACAAAAGAAAAGCCATTGGCCCTGTGATGAAACTAATGGTTCGCAATAGATTCTGTCTACCAAAGAGTTTACTGAAATCAACACTTTTCCCGTTCAAGATTCCGGAATCTTCTAACATATACAGGTAGAGGGGTAGCATCACAATTATTCCGTTTGCCCTTACCAAAGCCAATGGAATGGCTAAAAGTGCAAGTAAAAGGTATTGCTTTCTGTAAATACTTATGAAGCTAAAAATAACCAAAGCAAAGAAAACAGCCTCGGTTTACATCATTGAGAAATAATAATGAAACGGGAAGAGAATAAACAGCACCGTTATGTAAAGCGACTTAGCCTCATCGCCATAAAAATGAGTACAAAACATATACATCCCCCAAAATGAAAGCGTGGAAAAGATTAAACTCCAAATTAGTCCGCTATGCTTAAAGTCAATATTTAGCAGTGATTCTGTAGCTGTGTTTAGCAATGGATAAAACGGGAAGAAAGCCCATTCGCTTTGACGGCACTCCTTTTGGTGGCTATACCCGATGTCTTTTTTCTCTCGGATTTCGCGATAACCATTGTCGGCAATTATTTCATACCAACCCGAATCGTTTCTGAAAATAGAATTTATGTAGCCTTGCAGCGATACTTCCTTTCCCAAATCGAAAGCCCAAAAAAATAAATAACACAACTTAACTCCAACCGATATGAATAGAATGAGTAGGAGATTTTTCAATGGGGCTGTTTAACCCGACAAAAATAGCTGGATATTCCAATAATTCCGCTTTGGAAACAATTACAAAGCTGAAATGAAAGTATTGGATATATTAAGATAAGTACTTATGAAGAAGTTATGTTGATGTTGTGCTTTGGTTTAAAATTGATTCGTTATTGCGAATCCCATCAATAACAGAATTCGCAATAACGACCAATTTAATTTATCGGGCAATTACAAACTTAGCCGTGTTTCCTGCTAAATTCAACACATAAACACCAGCAGAAAGATTTGCAGTATTTATGGTAGTTGCCGAACTATTCACTGTACCTTTTCCTACTTCTTTACCCAACACATTGCTGATGCGGTAAGCCATATCGCCACTTCTTGCCGGAACAGAAACGTTAATTTTATCAGCAGCCGGATTCGGGAAAATGTTTAGTTGAGTTTTAGCCACAAAATTTTGAGGAACACCCACCGTGAAATCAAGGGTGCGTTTCCACACCCCGCCCCATTGGGTTCCGGCATAGAGTTCTCCGTTCATAACATCAATAGTGGTAACGTTGCTGTTGAACAGATTTCCGGTGATATTGAACCAAGTAGCACCGAAGTCGCCAGAAGCATAAACGCCGCCTTCTGTACCCACTTCTCTGCTTGCATAAAGCATTCCATCAGCATCAACCAAAAAGTCACTAACCCCTGTCATTCCATTCGGAATTAAATTCCAGTTTGTGCCATCGGTGGTGCTGTATAAATTTGAGCGTGCATCAAACAACAAATTAGCCCCCGACACAACCAAACGTCCACCAATGCTATAGGCTTGAAATCCGAATGGGCTGCTAACATCGGTCCAAGTAGCACCATTGTCAGTAGATTTATGCAAGGTACCATAAGGTGTAGATGTTGCTTGATCGATATATCCGCCCGAAAGAAAAAGAGCACCGTCAAATCGTTTAATCGACACAGCTTGGTAATTTGGCGGAAGTCCGGTTCCTAAAGCAGCCCACGCACCAAAGGATGTGCTTTTAATTATCCCTTTATCTGTAGCGGCATACAAATCATTCCCTTCCAAGAAAAATTCAAGAATGGTTGCATAAGGAGGAAGGGTGTTTAATCCGGCCGAATATTCTACCCAGTTGGCTCCATTATCAATTGTGCGATGACAGCGGTTATACCCACCTATCACTATTTCATTTCCTACTTTAATTATGTCATTGGCTTGAACCAAAGGCGTTATGGGCGAAACGGTGTTAATGCTGGTATAGGTAAGTCCGGCATCAGAGCTTAAAAACAAGTTTTTTTCGTAAGATGCGGCAAAAAGATTGCTTCCGTCGGCCAGAATAGCTTGGATACGTGTATCGGCAAAACCTTGGTTAGCTTCTGTCCACGATGCCCCGTTGTCGGTGCTGCGTTGTAATCCTAAATCAAGAAAAGTTGCAGTCAGAATCACACCATTGCTAAAGGCCATGCGGTTGTATCTTCCGGTTACAGTACCCGAAAACACTGTCCAGTTTGCACCATCGTCGGTAGATTTAAGAATACTGGGTTCAAGAAGAACATAAATAGCACCGTTATGTGCATGAACATCGTTTATGTTATTGAATCCGGGAATATTAGTAACCTGAGTCCAAGTTGCACCATTATCGGATGAGCGATAAAGTCCGTTGTTATTGCTAAATGACACAAAAAGAGCTGTCCCCGTGTTGGCCAATGATGTGGGGATTTGCCAGTTTGCAGTGGCTTGCTCTAGTCCGGCATCGGAGTGTACCCAAGTTTCACCACTGTCTAATGATTTGAAGAAACCACCGTTTGCTGCTGCGAAAAGAGTATTGCCCACTGTGTATGTTCCGGCAATGTATGGGTCATTAATACTATCGGTACCTAAGACTCTGGTTGAAAGTGTATCCCAAGTAGCCCCAAAATCGTCGCTATATTCAATACCACTATTGAACGAAACCAGTATGCGGTTGTGGAAATGGCTCACCGCTCCAATCCAGGGATTTCCCCATTGGCCAGCGTAAAGATTAGGTGTTAGATCCGTCCAATGTGCTCCGTTGTCGTTCGACCTATAGAGATAAGGATTGTTTTCGGCAGCAGCAAAAATGTATGCCCCCACGGTGTCTAAGTATCGCATCGGGGAATTAACTGCCACACCGCTATCGCGTTCGGCCCAGGTTTGGCCACCATCTTGCGAATAGAAAAATCCACCACGACTACCAATAAGGAAGTTGCCAAGGTTATCTACAATAATTCCGTCGGCCAAGCCACCACCGGGGCCGCTTGTTTGTGTCCATTGGGCGGAGCAGTTGACAATTGACAGTTGACAATTGATAATTAAGAAGAGTAGTACAAGTTTTTTCATAGCGTATAATAACGCTACAAAAATGTACTTAATTTCCAAGTGTGCAATTCCAGAAATTTCAGAATCTTACTAAAATGACCCTTAGAATTAGAATTTACTTAGCTTAAGCTAATTCAATTTCCCTCTAAATGTTGTGGTAGTGCTAGAATATGATTTGTCAAACGGACTAGGATAGCTATCATAATAGGAAGTTGCAATAATTATGAGTGAATCACCTTTTTTGGTATAAGTTGAAGTACTGCCACTGGTGTATTTTGAAGCGTTGGATTTCTGAAAACTACTGAAACTCTTATTCTCAAAATCACAATTATTGCCTGAAATTTCAATAGTACATGGCGAAGATTCATAACCAGCCGGATGGCTAGTACAACCATTTATTAAATATTTCCCGTCCTTAAAAGTAAGAGGATTATTCGAAGACACGAAACTTGTATCGCTGATGCTGACTGTAATTGTTGTATCGAGTATGTAATCCGGGTAATATCCATTTATCACGGTTCTGGTATCCTTAGAATGGCTTGTTGTAATACCATAATATGTTCCAACCGGGCAATCTATGGGTTGTTCAGGAGCTTCAACTTCCTTTTTACAAGAAGTAAAAACTAAAGCGATAAACAACAAAAGAAATAAGTATTTCATCAAGGTCAAAAATACACTATTTTTTAGTATGAAATTGGCACCCCATATTTTACAGATTAACCCAATAGCTATTTATCCCCTCACCCCTCTCGCATACAGCCACACCACCCAACCATTCAACTGCATCCCATAGAAAAAATCTTCTACAGGAATAGTCCCTAACCGTATCCCAAGGTTTTCGGCATCGTTGTACCACACCACAGGTTCGGGGGTAATATATCCGGTCAGGATTCCGTTTACGATTAAAAATGGAATTAGCGTTATGATATACACCCGTATGAAAGCAAAAGCGAACACCTGATTCCGTAATAAAAACAAAAAGATTGCCGCTCCACCAAAGGCAGTAAGCGTATAAAGTTTATCGTAATGAATTATAGCTATAACCAAACAGCCCACAGCCATTGAAATAAAGGCATTGGGGCGGATTTTGTTGGAAAACTTCTTCCCGAAATAATTAATTACTTCGTAGCTAAACAGGCAGGAATAGGGAATACAGATAAAGAACAGGATTTCTTCGAGTGGAAGCCCGTCTATTTTAATACCCAAGGTGTAATTTGGACTAAAACCCCATACGCCCAAGCGGGTGAAAACAGCATCCCAAATAATAAAGCCTATGGCCACAATGCCTATGCTTTGGGCAATTCTTTTGCGATTACCCCAAAAGTTTATCCGCTTTTCGAAGCTGCACGCAAATGGCACTATTACCGAAAGCACATCAACGGTAAGGTATAGAAAGTGTGAGTTATAGTTCAATACCTTTTGTTTTCTTGAAATACTTCTTAGGCACTAACAGCATTCCGAAACATTCGCCATCTTCCTTTCCTATACGCTTGTGATGAATTTTATGAGCACGACGCAAGCCTAACAGATAACTACTGTTTGAATTCCGAAACCATTTAAACCGCTGGTGAATGAATACTTCGTGAACAAAGAAGTAACAAAAACCGTAAATTAAAATCCCGATTCCAACCCACATCCGCCAGTCGCAGCCCGCCATAATGCCAAACATCATAAACAACCAACTGGGTATAGCAAAAATGAGAAAAAAGCTATCGTTTTTCTCAAAGAAACTATCGTGGTCGTGCAGATGATGGTCTTCGTGCAGATTCCAAAGCAGGCCATGCATAAGGTATTTATGAGCCGACCACGCAATACCTTCCATCGTGGCGAAGGTGAGCAGGATTATGACAAAGCCTTGAAGAAAAAAGAGTATCACGGGGTCAAAGGTAAAGTTTTGAATTTATATCTAATACCATCACCTAATTCAAATTGGCCAAAGGTTATTTATCATTTTACGATGATAAATGCCAAAATACAAACGGTGTTAGTTTCTCGTGAGTAATTTAATTGCTTTTTAGGGCTTCTAATTTGTACATTCATACCATTTCCCCGCGTTATCACACTGGGCTACCATAATAACACCCCGCTGGGATTAATAGGAATTGTTGTTTGGGGGCATAAGCGAGGGTGATTGCTATGCTGAAATACCGCCGGACATTTGTACCACGAAAGTTCTTTGACATTTTAAAATTTGTTGCTCACAAGCAATGTCTTTTTTTTCTGGCACCTAAGATTTGTTTCCGCAGCTGTAAAATTTGTTTCCGCAGCCGTAAAATTTGTTTTTGCATCTGCAAATTTATTTCCGCAGACGTGAAATTTGTTTTTGCACTTGCAAATTTATTTTCGCAGATGTGAAATTTGTTTTTGCACCTGCAAATTTATTTTCGCAGACGTGAAATTTGTTTTTGCACCTGCAAATTTATTTTCGCAGACGTGAAGTTTGTTTTCGCACCTGCAAATTGATTTTCGCAGACGTGAAATTGATTTTTACAGCCGTGAAATACTTTTTACGTATTCAGACAGAAAAACATTCTTGGGGTTGCAGATTTTTAATGTTGAAAAACCTTTCACAACCATTTATTAATCAATAACAAAAAACAAAAAAAAATAAAAAAAACAATTTGTTCTAAATCGTACAAACGAATCAAAATCGGAGATCTCAATGATTTTGCTATCGCAGTAAAAGTGGGTATTTATACCAATATCCTCGTGTTTGTTACTCCGCCCATGAGCGAGACTGCCTTTAACGACATTATTAAAGACTTTAGAGATAAACGTACTGCCTACAAAAATGGGGGTAAAAGTCAGAAGGGAGCTTATTTAATAGCACTCGAATTATTATTTACCACTCTGGCCGACTTGGGTGTGTATGTGGACTCAATTGCCAACGGCGACGAGAATATTATCATTCTGGCTTGCTATGTGCCCACCAAAACGTCGACATCTGAGAAACCCTTGCCCGGCAAACCGGTGGCATCTTTGAATCAGAATGGCGTAGGGTCTTTGATAGGGGAGTGTCCTGTAGTGGCTGCCGGACAAACCTATGGAGGCATTTTAACAAACAGGCCCTTTGTGGGGATTTCTGTTACGGAGGAGGGAGAACTGGAAATAACGCCCGACCCGGAGGGAGCACCCGACCGCTTTGCGAAGTTTACGTTTTCAATGGCTCGCAAAAAAACCTTCGACGGCCTAATTTCCGGCCAACGCTACTATTTGTATATGTGGGCTGTGAACACCAAAGGTGCAGGTGCAATAAGCGATGTGGTAGATCAAGTGTGTTATTAGGGGGAGGATTGACAATTACCTAAGGGTGAGGGCTAAAGCCGTTTACGATTTCGGAAAAGGCCGAGAACAATTTGTTCTTGGCCTTTTTATTTTGGGGGGTGGGAAGGTTTTATGTGTAGTTTTGGGGAGAAATAATGGGAAACTCGCAAATCACAAAACCTTCTCCTATCCAACACTTTTATGTAGGTATTGGGAAGGTTTTGGAGGATGGAGTCTCCCCTATAAGCGAGTTATAAGCCATTTTGACAACACTTCCAACACATGACGGGACAACGCTGAAAACCCGAAATAAAGTAAGCACAAATAAAAATCAAACTACAATGAGAACATTAAAAAAAAACTTGACAGTCTTGGTACTCTTATTATTGACAACAACACTTTACTCTTTTGACTTACCGACACATTGGTTCAAAGCAGGCAGCAACCCAAACAGCTATGAAATGGGATTAGACACTGTAGCTGGAATGGATGGGAAAGCCGTATCAACCATCAAATCAATTGACTCAAAAATTGATGGCTTTGGAACTTTAATGTGTGATTCATTACCAGATAAGTATTGGGGTAAAAGAATTAGAATGTCTGGCTACCTTAAGACAAAAGATGTTTCTGAATGGTCAGGATTTTGGTTAAGAATTGACGGTAAAGATTCTCGTAATTCTCTTGGGTTTGACAATATGCATGACGGAAAAAATAACAGGTCAATAAAAGGATCGACCGATTGGAAAAAATATGAAATCGTATTAGATGTTCCAGCAGAAGCTTCAAACATCGCTTTCGGTGCACTGCTTGTTGGGACAGGACAAATTTGGTTTCAGGATTTAGCTTTTGACGTAGTAGATGAGTCTGTTCCTACGACTGGCTTATCAATGACAGGACGAGGTGGAGATGTAATAAACTATATAATTATCTTTTCATTGGGGATATTATTAGGTGGTGTAATCATTGGTTTAGTATGGGCTATAAATTCTCGCAAACGTAGAAATGCTAAGTAGGAGTTGGTCAGACTTGCGGACTTAACGACTTAACAATTTGGGTGACATAAAACGGCTTACAACAAAAAATATGCAAGAGCCGCCCGTGCTTCGTTCGATAGGTTGGTGTCCCGTTCGAACGGGATTCGGTGGGAGGCGGCCCTCGCATATCTTTGAAACGTTACCAAAAAGGCTAAAAATCCACAACAGTACACACCCCTAATCGTCCTTGCTACGAGTGGTTTCCAAGGCCTCCGGCCTCTTTACTCCACATTTCCGTTTTCTAAGCATCCCGGCAGGCGATGCCAGTTTTTTAAACTCTCCGAATCCAGAAAATCGCAGAACTGGATTAATCGGTTACTCCGAAGCTGAGTAAGCATATCTTCCTCCATTTCAGGAGTATGATTCGCCCAAATTAAAAGCAGATAATCAAACTGAGATAGTTCAGGAATCAAAAACCCCTGCTCAAAAATATTGCCTACCAAGGCATAATTATCATCTTCCACCGTTGCCGTGAAGTAAGGAAATGCCGCCATAATAGACTGGGGTTTATAATGAATTAGTAAAGTCCAGTCGTCCATTCGCTCCAGTTCAATTCCCATGCCCTCGCTTACTGCCCAGGCAGCCTTGTAGTCCCGCTGATGGCACGAAATACCCACTAACCTGAAATCGGGAACTTCCTTATCAAAATATAACTGGTGGCGGCTCATTTGTTAAGGCAAAAGTACATTTCATATAGATTTGAAAACCCATTGGATTATCATACTTCAATTGTTGAAAAGTGAACCGCATAGCGATTTTAAATCGCACAAAAACAAACATCTTTGCATAAATATTTATATAATGCGAAAATTACTTTTAATAGGCTTAATCATATCAAGTTCAGCAAAACTCTTCGCTCAGGAGGCAGATGTTGAAACTAAAACACTTCGATTGGGCTTTAGGGCACAACCCATCTTTAGTTGGATGCACATTGAAACCCGGAACCTCAAGAATAACGGGGTAAGCGTTGGCGGGAAATTCGGTATCCTGATTGACAAAAGCTTTGGTAAAAATAAAAACTACGCCTTCGGCACCGGAATTGACTTTGTGATGGTGGCCGGAAGTGCATTAACCTCCGATTCGCTTTACAAAATAAACATTGAACCCGTTGGACTTGATACCGTTCGTTTAAACTCAAGAAAATACAAATTACAATATCTCGACATTCCGCTCACGCTGAAACTCAAGACTAATCCCATTGGCGATTTTGTTTATTTTGTTCAATTGGGTGGCACAATAGGAGTAAACATAAGTGCGAAATCCGAAGACAATGGCTATAGCCAGTTAAAAAATGCTCAATTCACCGAAACCGTGAAACTAAAAACCGGACTTGGCAGCGGGTCGGAAGTAAAGCTCGTTCGTGCCGAGGTTAGCCTTGGCATTGGTGCAGAATGGTCCATTATTAGCAATTTAGGCTTGATGATGGGCGTTTCGTACCACAAAGGGTTGATGAATGTTTTTAACGGAAAGAACCAAAACATAAAGGAAAATGTAACAGGAAAGACTTTAAACCCAATTTCACAATCGGCTTCCTTAAATTATGTTTCGCTTAATTTAGCTTTGCTATTTTAATACAGAAGCCTAATGAATTTTGCTCGTGTATTTCTTGCTGTTTACATCCTGCTCGCCTTCAATGGAGCTTTAGCCCAATCTTTCAAAACCCTAAGCAGCAGCGAAAGCGGGTTCAATTTCTTAAATAAAGTTACCGAATCCGACTCCCTGAATATTTACATTCAGAAGTTCCCCTATATGAGCTTCAGTGGTGCCGGGCTCTCTATCGCCGATTTCGATAAGGATGGATTAGATGATATTTTGATGCTTGGTAATCAAATCCCTTCCAAACTATTTAAGAACAAAGGCCGGTTAAAGTTTGAAGATGTTACCGCCCAAAGCGGCATAAAGACTACCCAATGGACCAACGCCTCCACAGTGGCCGACATAAACAACGATGGCCTGCTCGATATTTTTATAACAAAACTTAGCTATCCCGATTCTTCCTTTGCCGGAAATTTACTCTACATAAATAAAGGCAACTTTAAGTTTGAGGAAAAGTCAAAGGAATACGGTTTACATTACGTTGGGAACTCCATTCACGCAGCTTTTTTCGATTACGATAACGATGGCTTTATGGATTTGTATCTCATAAACCAACCGCTCGAAAGCTTTGCTGAAAACACGTTCGATATTTTTAATCAAACTAAAACTTATGGACAAAGCGATATTCTCTATCATAACGAAAGTGGTAAACGCTTTGTAAACGTAAACGATAAGGCCGGCCTTAAACCCGAAAATGCCTTTGGTTTAAGTGTAGTTACGGCTGATTTTAATCAGGATGAATTAACCGATATTTATGTGTGTAATGATTACGTTCACTCCGATTTTCTGTATATAAATAATGGCAATGGCACGTTTACCGAACGCCTTGCCGATTTTTTCGATCACACTAGCCTCTTCACAATGGGTAGTGCCTTCACCGACCTTAACAATGATGCCCTCCCCGACCTCGTTACACTTGATATGAATCCGCCCGAAGTAAGCGAGTATAAAGTGTCCTCTTTTGAAGTTCCAATTGATAAATATGCCATCCTCACCAAGAACCATTTCAGGCAGGAGGTTAGGAATGTTATGCAGCTAAACCGAGGCAACAATCACTTTTCGGAAATAGGACAAATGACTGGGTTAGCCTATTCCGACTGGAGTTGGGCAGTATTAGGCGAAGATTTTGATAACGATGGAAACCGTGATATTTACATATCAAATGGCTTAGTGAAAGATGTGCTGGATAAGGATTTTCTGAAATATTCGGTGGATAGTGCTTTGCGGGCAACGGGTATATCAAGTTACAGGGCAAAAGGTATTGACCTGTATAAAATTGCAAAAATGTCTCCACGCAGAGCAAAGAATCAATTGAATATGAACAAAGGAAACCTGAATTTTGAGTTGGCCGAAAACAGCGGCACTTCGCAAACCTGGGTTACCACCTCTGCCGCCTCAGCCGATTTAGATAACGATGGCGACCTCGATTTGGTGTTGGGAAATTCGGATACCACTTCGGTAATTTTAGAAAACACATCTATATCTCAAAATTATCTCACTATAAAGTTCGATAATCCCAATCAGGCTTGGAATGCTAAAGTGTATGCCTATTGTGGCAATAAAACCTATTTTTCGGAAATAACAAATACTCAAGGAATCCTTTGCAACCACACTCCCGAAGCTCATTTTGGTTTGGGAAAAACGGAGCTTGTTGATAGCCTGGCGGTAAGGCTATCTAACGGCAAAATATTCCGAAGCCAAAATGTTAAAAGCAAACAAATACTTACTTTAAAACCCCAAGACTTTAATTCAGGGGCTACCATTGCCCACAGTCAGGTTAAAACTATTTTCAAACCATCAGCACTTTCCGGATTTGATTATACCCATACCGAAAACGATTTCAACGATTTAAAAAAGGAAACCCTTCTTCCACATCAACTTAATGCTTTCGGGCCTTATGCTGCAGTAGGCGATTTAGACGGAAATACGCTCGACGACATAATTATTGGAGGCAGTGCAGGCACGGCTGCTGTCCTATATTTCCAACAAACTGACGGCTCAATGAAACGTTCCGAACAAACTGCTTTTATGGAAGATGCAGCGAAGGAAGATGCCGGAATTACGCTTTTTGATGCCGATGCTGATAAAGATTTAGACATCTTGATTGTAAGCGGTGGCAACGAAAACTTTCCCGACAGTAGTTATTACCAAAGCAGATTATACCTCAACGATAGCAAAGGCAATTTCTTCGCTTGTCCCGATTGCTTACCTAAGCAGGTTATCTGTGGCTCAGAAGCGGTGGCTTTCGATATGGATAAAGATGGCGATATGGATATATTTTTAGGCGGGAGGAATCTCCCCGGCCTTTATCCCAAATCACCTCGTAGTGCTTTATTGCGAAACGATAAAGGTATGTTTACCGATATCACTCCGCCGCAATTGCTTCGCCCGGGGATGGTAACTTCGGTTGCTTCGGCCGATTTTGATAACAATGGTTTTCCCGATTTGGCCATTGCCGGCGAATGGATGCCTGTTTTAATGTTTTGGAATGAAAAGGGCATGTTCTCTCTACCCGATACGCTTCTACCCGATGGCTTTTGGCAACATTTGAATGTGGGAAATCTCAATGGCGATAACCTCCCCGACCTTGTTGTGGGAAATCTTGGGCAAAACACCCGATTTTCACCCCGCAAAGGAGATGAAATACGCGTTTATGCCACTGATATAGACGACAACGGCACCTTCGATCCCTTGGTTTGCACCATGCAGGAAGGCAGTTGGAAACCTGTAATGCCCTATGAAAAAGTAGTAAAGGAAATACCATCACTCCGTAAAAAATTTCTTCGCCTACGCACTTATCGTGATGCCACCATTCAGGAATGTTTAGGCAGCAAAGTGGGAAGTGCATTAATGAAGAAATGCAGTGAGTCTTCATCGTTCACGCTCATTAATGGAGGTAAACGTCAATTTGCTAAACACAAAGAAGGTTTTGAAAATCAACTTTCTCCCATATCTACATCCCTTATCCATAATTTTGACGGAAAGGATTCTAACGATATTTTGGCTCACGGAAACTTCCTCGAAAATGCTCCCGAAATTGGCCCAATGGATGCCAATGATGGACTTTTTCTCACTTCCACCAAAGAAACTCCATTCAAAGCCGTGCCACGAAACGCCGGATTTCAACTAAAAGGCAATGTACGAAAAATGTACCTTCTGAAAACAGTGAAAGGGGAAAAAATTATTGTGTTAAAGAATGGAGCAAAGGCTGAGGTTTGGGAATACAGCAAGGGAAATTAAGCCTAGCCAAATTTATTAAAGGTACTGTTCTGAATTTACAAATGCAATTACCTTCGCCCCCTGAAAACAATAGGTAAGGCAGCCTGTTTATTCACAAACAATTAGAATAACACAAAAAAATGAGTCAGCGGAATATAATTATTGGATTAGTAGCCTTAGTGATTGTGATTGGCGGAGGTTTTTTTATTGGAAAGAAGAAAGGTTGGATTGGTGGCAGCGATGGAGTGAAAGTGGCGGTTGAGGCTGCTAAGAAACGCACCATAATAGAAACGGTATCTGCATCGGGAAAAGTGCAACCCGAAACCGAGGTAAAGATTAGTGCTGATGTTAGCGGCGAGGTTGTAGAGCTAATGGTTAAAGAAGGCGATAAAGTAAAACGTGGACAGCTATTGCTTAAAATCAAACCCGACATTTATATATCGGCGGTGGAACGGTTGGAGGCGGCTTTGAATACCTCTAAAGCTACTTCCTCAAACAGCAAATCGAGGTTAGCACAAGCAAAATCACAGTTCACAAACTCCGAAGCGACTTTCAAACGAAATGAAAAGCTGTTTGAACAAAAGGTAATTTCACAACAGGAATTCGACGCTTCGCGGGCTCAATACGAAGTGGCCAAAGCCGAAATAACAGCCGTGGAGCAAAGCGTCGAAGGTTCAGAATTCAACATAAAAGGTTCGGCAGCGGCCTTGAAAGAAGCTAAAGACAATTTAGCCCGCACAACCATATATTCTCCGGTGGATGGTACCGTTTCTAAATTGAATATTGAAAGTGGCGAGCGGGTTGTAGGTACATCGCAAATGGCCGGTACAGAAATTATGCGGATTGCAAACCTCAACGAAATGGAAGTAAAAGTGGACGTTAACGAAAGCGATATTGTAAGGGTAAGCTTTAACGACACTGCCGAAGTGGAAATAGATGCCTATTTGGGTCGTAAATTTAAGGGTGTGGTAACCAGCATTGCTAATTCAGCAAATTCATCGGTTACAATGGCCGTTGATCAAGTAACTAATTTTGAAGTGAAAGTGCGAATTTTGCAGGAATCTTACAAGGATTTACTACGTGCAGACCAACCCAATCTATCGCCATTCCGCCCGGGAATGTCAGCTACGGTAGATATTAAGACCGAACGAGCCGAAAACGTACTTACTGTTCCAATCCAAGCCGTTACTACTCGTGTGGATAGTACCCTAAGCGACCCCGAAGCCAAAACAATGCAAGAAAACCAGGAAATGGGACAGGAAGTAGATGCCAGCGGAGCAAAAACAGCAAACGATAAGCAAGAGATAATTCAGGAAATAGTATTTGTACTTGATAGCGGAAAGGCCAAGAAAGTAGTGGTAAAAACAGGGATTCAGGACAGTGAATATATTCAGATTTTGAGTGGCGTAAGTGAAGGAACTGAAGTGATTTACGCCCCCTACAACGCCGTTTCAAAGAAACTTAAAGATGGTTCAAAGGTGGTAAAAACCGATCTAAAAGACCTGTATGCTAAAGAAGAAAAGAAAGAGGATTAACAGGGAGATATTCAAACAAAATTTATGAGTAATTTGAGGGTGGCTGTTTTCAGTTCGCTGAAATAAGTTTATTCTGTGTGCCAAATCATTTCAAATCCCTACAAATCATTAACCCAATGTTAAGCGTATCTTAAACTTCATTTACTTTGGCCTCAATTATTTTATGTTATGAAGAAACATCTTTACGTTCAATTCTTTACCGCCCTTATATCCTTTACAGCTTTTGGCCAGAGTTCATTGTTTTTCAGGAATAACTCCAGCCATCCTTTCTTAGTAAGTGTGCAGCAAACAGGCACGGTTTCGCTGACTAATAACGAGTTTACACTTTTGGAAGATACACTTTTACCTTGGAAATTCGACGATACCGAAGTGTTTCGCACCAACCGCGATTCGCTTACCATTCCTCTTGGCGACACAGTATATTATAGCGTAAGACTTCAATCTAACTTCGATACCTTATGGGCAAAATTGCGAATTGTAGGTATTACCGGAGGCAGCAGTTTAGATTATTCCGTTTCAGGTCCGGGCTTTAGTGGCGATTGGTTTAACAATGTCGATTTTCATTCAAACGATGTGGTTTTGGCCGGGAAAAATGCCATTATCCGTTTCAAACCCGATAACGATGACACTACTTTTAGTCGAAATATTCGCATTGCTTTGCACCAATATTCACGATATGAAATTAACTCAGCCGATTTTCAAAACCCCAATGTTTTGAACGCTATGTCTTACAACATTCAGATGCTACCCTTTGGGGTATCGGGTTTACAGCAGGCCAATACCCGTGCCGATTTAATTCCAAACTATATTTCGCCCTATCAGGACGTAGCGTTTTTTGAAGAAGCTATGGACCCAACCCCAATAGACGACCACCTTACTCCAAGCATGGCTCTTAATGGCTTCACTCACCGCACCGATAAACTCAACGAAGGTGCGTTACCTTTTCCATGGAATGGTGGAGTGTTGATTTTTAGCAAATGGCCTATTGAATATCAGGATGAAATTGATTTTGAACTATGCGGTCAGCAGTCGCAGGATTGCCTAGCAAACAAAGGTGTGAAGTATGCACGAATCAATAAATTGGGAAAGAAATATCATATTTTTGCTACACACATGGATGCCGGAAGTCAGGCTGATGATATTGCAGCACGCTATTCTCAGGTTTTCGAAATGCGTAAGTTTATAGCTGATATGAACATCCCAAATTACGAGCCGGTTATTTTTGGAGGAGATTTAAACACCTCGCCATTAAGCCTTGGACCAGAGGATGCTTTTGCAGTTTTTCGTGATTCAATGCAACCCATTTACCCAAGTCCGACCGGACATTTTGAAACCAATTTCAGCTACACTTCAGGTAAATTCATCGACCATATTTGGGGCGACAGCAAACACCTTATTCCACTGAAAGCCGAAGCCAAATCTATAACCTTAACCAGTATCAACGATGATATTTGGGATTTGTCAAACCTCAGCGACCACCGGACTGTTGTTGGCCGTTTTGAGTATCCTGATGTAACGGTTACTCCAACTCAAGATAATACAATTTGCCCAGGCGACAGTGTTCGATTTTCGGGAGTTTCTACTAATCCTGTTTACGAATATCAATGGATTCAAAATGGAATGCCTGTGGCTGGGCAAACAGCTAACGAATATTTTATTCCGCATGCTTCACCAGCCAATACTGGTGAATATGATTTCCGAATTTCTTACACCGCTGTTTTGGGCGAACCATTGAGCGATAACACGCATTTCTTTTTCCCCAACGGAGCCATTACCGATTATGTTAATTTGGATATTGATAGAGGATTACTTGTAGTGGTTAATCAACCCAAATGCTCAGCAGGGATTGATGATTTGGATAAAGAAAACCTGAACTTATTCCCCAATCCAAATACAGGTCAGTTTATTCTCAGCATTAACCAAACTATTTCGGCCTCCAAAATGGAAGTTTATTCAGCCACGGGCGACTTAGTTTATCAACAAGCGGTTCAATCGGGAGCTAATAAAATCAGTATTCCGGTTCATGCTGCAGGATTGTATTTTGTGGTGCTTAAAACTAACAACGACTGCCATAAGTTGAAATTGCAGGTGGAATAAAAAGAAAACGTAGTTCAATTGTTCGTTTACCTACTTCGCCAAATCCTTTATTCCCTCAGCATTCTGTGGGGAATAGCCACTTTGGTGTTCTTTTTGTTTAATCTTCTTCCGGCTGACCCAACTCGGTTGATGCTTGGGCAACGTAGTGACATCAGCACAGCCGACAACATTCGCCACGAACTTGGTCTCGACCTACCTGCTTGGCAACAATATACCTTATATCTCAACGACCTTTCGCCCGTGGCTGTGTTGGATTTCGATAATCCCGATTCGCATCTCTTTGCTGATTCAAGTAAATATGGTCATCCTACTCAGTTAATTTCTTTAGGAAAAAGAACACTTTGCTTAAAAGCTCCCTTTCTTCGTCGCTCATATCAAAGCAAGAAGAATGTGTCCGAAATATTAAGGGAAGCTTTTCCGGGGACAGCTGTGTTGGCCGTTACTGCCATTCTGATAGCTATCTTTATAGGGATAATTCTGGGGATAATTTGTGCCTTGAATCAAAACACCACCCTCGACCGGACTCTTCTTTTATTGAGCGTTTCGGGAATGTCGCTACCCTCTTTTGTGGCGGCATTGCTTATTTTGTGGCTGTTTGCCTTTTTATTGGGAGATTATACCGGCTTGCCCATCAGCGGAAGTCTATATGAAATTGATGAATTTAAGGGAGAGCATATTGTTTGGAAGAATCTCATCCTTCCGGCAATCACCTTAGGTATTCGCCCTTTGTCGTTGGTGGTACAACTCACCCGAAATTCGGTGCTTGATGTTTTAGGATTGGATTATGTACGCACGGCAAAAGCCAAAGGACTGTCCCCTATTGTGGTATTGTTCAAACATGTATTAACCAACTCCCTAAACCCTGTTATTACGGCTATATCGGGGTGGTTAGCTTCCCTTATGGCCGGGGCTGTATTTGTAGAAATGGTTTTTGGTTGGAAGGGCATAGGCTTTATGATGCTCGGGGCATTAAACAATTACGATTTACCTGTTGTTACGGGAGCGGTGCTGCTCATTTCTGTAATTTTTGTGGTAATTAATATTCTTACCGATTTAACCTATGCCATTCTTGACCCAAGAATTAGAATAAAATAGAGGGATTGAGTAATAAAGGTATTATGAAGGATTTAAACAATTGCATTGTGGAATCCTTCTAAGACTAAATTCCATCATCTCAAATAACCTTCTCTTCTAAAAATCCACTAATTTCTAATGTTTCACCACTATTACCGCATAGTTTTCGGTTCCTGCAACAGGAGTGGCTACTTTCCAAAGTTTATAAAAGTAAGTACCTGATCCTAAGCCTGTTTCCCTCTCGTTTACTGCTGTAGAAATATAGGTATTTGCTGCCGGAGGAGTTGAAGCTGCAAAACCAATATCAGTGCCTGGTGTACCTGCTCCCGATACTGTGGACCGTGTAAGTTTTACTGCCACATCAGTAGTACTTGAGTTTTTTACTGAATATGTAGAAGTTACTATGGAGGTTTCGCCCACTGCCAAAGTGATAGAAGTTTCGCCCACAAAAACAAAAGTCCCTGTAGAGGTAGAAATTGTTAAAGTTGCTCCGGTTAATGTACCCACATCTGTTGATGCATCATCTGTAATTGTTAAAGTCCAAGTTCCATTTGGCGATGAACCTGCAAAAGTGGACATGGCTTGTTCGGGCAAAAATGACCCTGTAAAGGGGGCTGTTCCAGCAGTTATGGCTGTAGTGGCAGCATCCGTAAATAGAGTTCCTGTGTAGTTATCTCCAGTTCCCCCATTATCAGATGTAACATCAATTGAGGTTGCTGCAGGATTTGCAAGTGTAATATCTAAATCTCCATCAAATGTGTGCGTAATATTTATGGATAAAGTAACATCGCAAACAGTGCCTGTTAAACCTGTAACATTAAAAGTTGTAGATTGTGTTGCAGCATCTGCAATTGTTAAGGGTAAAGTTACTGCTATAAAAGGGGTTGCGTTACCACATCCACTTCCACCAACATTATTATTATTACCATCAATGGAAGCAGATGTTAATGTGCCGCTTGGACCTGTTGGACCTGTTACTCCGGTAACTCCTGTTACCCCAGTAGCTCCATTTGTACCTGCTGTTCCAGTTGGGCCTGTAGCTCCGGTAGCTCCTCCACCACCCGATGTAATTGTTACGGAATTTCCGTTTGAAATAGTTAATGTATTCCCTGTGTAAGTTAGGGTTTGGGCATCTGCTCCAGTTGGTCCCGTGGCTCCAGTTGTACCTGCTGTTCCAGTTGGTCCCGCGGCTCCAGTTGTGCCTGCAGTTCCTGTTGCACCCGTTGCACCATTTGTGCCTGCAATTCCTGTTGGTCCTGTAGGTCCAACACTTCCACCACTGATGGGTAATACTACGGAGTTTCCATTATCAATTGTTAGGGTAAACGTTACTCCATCCCACGTTAATATTTGATCGTCAGTAGCCGGATCCCCGGTTGGCCCAGTTGGGCCGGTTGCACCTGTTACACCGTTTGTACCTGCTGCTCCGGTAGCACCAGTTGCACCATTAATACCAGCTGTTCCAGTTGTTCCGGTTGCACCATTTGTACCAGCAGTTCCGGTTGGCCCTGTTGCTCCGTTTATACCTGCTATTCCTGTTGGACCTGTTGGGCCTGTTGCTCCTCCCCCACCCGATGTAATTGTTACCGAATTTCCATTTGAAATAGTTAAAGTATTCCCTGTATAAGTAAGGGTTTGGGCATCTGCTCCTGTTGGCCCTGTGGCTCCGTTTGTGCCAGAGGTTCCCGTTGGACCTGTAGGACCGGTTGCACCTGCTAGGCCATTGGTACCATTTGCTCCTGTTGGTCCTGTAACTCCTCCCCCACTCGACCCGGTGAGAAATATCCATGCTGTACCGTCAAAATACCAAAACCCTGCCTGACTGTTTGTTTGATAAACCAATAATCCGGTGGCTGGTGTTGGAATTGCATTTTTCTGAACATCGGTCATTCGTGGAATTAATAATCCCATAGTTGTAGAACTTAACTCTAACAGCGAAGATGCATCGGGATTTGCGGTTCCAATTCCCATATTTTGTTGAGCAAAAACATTGGTAGCAATGGCAATGAATGAAATGAGAAAAAGTTTTTTCATTAATTTGTATGTGTTTGGGGGGCGAATATATCGCAATTCAATTAGTTAGTAAAATATAGTTTTTCGAATACTACAAAATTAAATTGTTTTAATTTTAGTGGAGTTGATTTTAATAAACCTTCACTGGTTAAGTAGCAAGAAATAAATATATTGCCTGACGTGTAGAGCTTTGTGAATTGCATAAAAAAGCTTAATCATTTTTTATTTTTCCGAATTCCCAAAAATGCTTGTATAATTGTGGGCTTATAAAATTTAAGTTTCTCGGAAAAAGCAACGCTCTAAATCACTCACAGCTAATGGAAAATCGGAAACCGGCAACAGGCGGATGGCTTTACGAACCCATTTTGCCCAATTCTAAAGATTGGCCTATTATGCAGTTGGCTAATGACCGAACAAAGTTTTTGGCCGAATTGGAGCTTTATGTATTTGATAAGGTAAAAACCGATTTTAAAACCCAAACCGAGCTAAACGACGAACTGGCCAGTGTGCTTTTTCACGAAAAATTAAGGGTAAAACAAAACCCCTGGAAAGCCGACCCCAAAGATGAAAAAGAGTTTTGGCGGGGAATAGAAAAGAAGTTTATCAAATTAAAAAATGCTATAAATCCCGACAGCCCGCACACCGAAGACAGCATTCTAAAGGATATAATTCATCGTTACATAAGCGAAATAGCCGGAACATTTGACCCATTTACATATGACATTACCAAGAAATTAGTAACCCAGTGGATGAGCCGATTGCTCAATGCCGGGTCGGGACGAAAGATTACCGAAATATGGAAAGTTACTGAACATCTACACGATAAAATTCAGTTGCTGGGTGAAATAGACCTAATTCGCGAACTGGCCAAAGACCATACTATTATTATGGTGCCTACTCATTTCAGCAACCTTGATTCACCACTTATCGGTTGGGCAATACAGTCTTTGGGCTTACCACCATTCCTTTACGGTGCAGGTTTAAATCTTTTTGGAATTGGAATGTTTGGTTATTTTATGGAAAAACTCG
>CANJNG010000052.1 GCA_947475205.1 Bacteroidota bacterium | reverse complement strand
ATTTGTTCCTATCCAGTTTGGATACAATTTGGGCGAAAAGTGTTATGTTTGCCATCGGAGAATTGGGTGTGGTTATGCAACTCAAAGGTATTTTGAGATACTTATTCCCGATTCTCCTATTTTAATCGTTTAGGACGCTATTGATAATTAATAATTAATAATTGTGATGAAATTGCTTTGGCTTATGATTAATTAAGTCTAAAATGTTGCACTAAGTGTGAATTGCTGATTTGCTAAAACAAAAACGCCCCTCATTTCTGAGAGGCATTTTTGTTTTAAATTAAATTCAGTAATTACTTAGCTACAGAGAATTTACCATTAATAACTTTTGTTCCGTTATTCAATGTATAAATATAGTTTCCGTTAGCAAATGATGAAGTATTTACTTTAGTAAAGTTGCTGCCAGAAGTAGCATTTACTTTAGAAGAATAAACCAATACACCTATACTGTTGTATACATTTATTGAAACTTCAGTTCTTGAATCTGAACCAAATTCAATTGTAGTAGCATCAGCAGCAGGGTTTGGGTAATTACCTAAAACACCGAAAGTATTTACTTGACGGTTGATAATACCAACAGCTTGGTCAACAACAATATCATAACCTTTAATTAGAACAACTTGACTAGTTTCAATTGGTGCAGAAACGTGTGCTGTTACAAACATAATTAATGGATACGTGTTAGGTGTTGAAGTAACAAGATCTGAGTATAACGTTAAACAAGATGCTGCATTTGCAGGAAATACTCCAGATACCGGATTTGCAAGATACATAAAATCAGAGGGCAAACCTTGAACTGAATCCAAAGTGTAATCTGCAAAAGTTAAAGGAAATGGAATGCCTGCAACCGTTGTATCTTGTGGAACAAAGAATTGCACTACAGTATTGTATGCTGCATTTTCAGTGGCGTGTGGCAAATTAACTAAAGTATCAGGTACAATTTTTCCACCTGGGCCAGGAAGGTTAGGCACGCAAGGTGATGGTGGAGGTGGTGCTTGTGCAAATCCAATAACGGTAGCAGAGGCAAAAAGAACAGTTGTAAAAAGTTTTTTCATTTTTATTTATATTTTTTAAATTAGGTGGCAAATGTATAGTTTTTTTTTATTCAAAAAAAAAGCCGCTCAAATTTGAGCGGCTTTTTTTGAAATTTCTATGTAATTATTGTATAGAAACTTTTTTAGTAATGGTCTTTTCGCCCGAAGTGAGGGTTAGGAAGTAAATTCCTGATTGCAAATTTCCCTTTACAAAAGAATAGTCATTAATTCCTGCTTTACCTTCAAGGTTAGCGTTGCGAACTACTTTGCCAGTAATATCAGATACTGCCAAAGTAACTTTGCTGTTATTGGCTAATGTAAATTTCACTTCTGCATTGTCGCTAAATGGATTTGGATAAACCACAAGCCCTGCTTCTGATACGTCAATATCAGCAACACCCACATGTTGAGTGTTTTTTAATTTATATCCAGCATATAAAAGGTAGTCTCCAGTTCCTAATGGCGGTGTAAGGTCGGAGTACCAAATTTCGCTGCCAAATACATTTAGCAATAAATCCACCTTAAGCGTTAGGCTAAAAACCTCACCGGCATTCATTAAACTACTTGCAGGTACAAATACACTTGCACATCCACTAACTGCAGTTAAATTAGGGAAAGTTCCTGCATTTTCCCAAGTGCTATCAGCTTGGTCGGTTGTAACAGTCGTTCCTGCAGGTGCACCATCCATTCCTATATATTTAATTTTAAGGATTTTTACGTCTTGCCCAGAAGCAGTAGTGTCAGTAATAGTTTTTAAATTAAACGTAGCGGAATAATCTTGGCCAATAACAGAGTTATAATTCCAAGTATTGTTGAAAGTAAGCGTGTCTGGCAAAAGCTTTCCTCCTGCAAATTGAGCCAGCCACACGTTATCAGGAGTACATTGAGCATTTGCCGCAAAAGCCGCAGCTACTGTAAAAATTGAAAGTAGAGTTTTCTTCATTTTTTTTGTTTTTGTTTTTATTTGTTATAGTTGATTGATTTGAGATTTAATTATCGAGGCTACGTTCCACATCTTCCATAGCAAGGTAATCTGTAGCTTCTTCAATGGAAGGTACTATATTTAAAATAGTGTCGAGCTGCGATATAGATATTAATTTTGAAACCGAACGCTGTAAGCCTGTAAGCACAAAAGAGCCGGAAGCATTTTTGCACAAACGGTTTGCTACCAAAATAGCACTCAATCCTGACGAGTCGCAATAGCGGGTTTCGGAAAGATCAAGAATTATATTTTTATAGCCTTCGGCATTTACAACCACCAACTCTGCTTTCAGAGAAGGAGAAATATGGCTGTCCAATTTTTCCGCTTTTAGCGAAATAAGGGCGTATTTTTCTTTTTTGTCGGTAGTAAAATTCATTTCATATCGATAAAGTGTGGCACAAAGTTATCATAATTAATAAGCCCCGCACCAATAATTTATCTTTTCAGGGAGCAAATTTATAGGTATTTTCATATTAAGTGATACTTTGAGTTAATTTATTTGAAACTTCTTTGAATATCCACAACAGCAATAGCAACTTTATGGCTTCAGCAGATAGGTTATAAAAATGAATGTTTGAAGGAGCTAAAGTCTCGCCTTGAAAAACCTGCAAGGAACGCAACGCTAATTGCGGCATAAATACGAACGATTCTACCAAGCAAACTATCAGTATCAAAACGGGGAGAATCAGTTCGAGGTAGTTTTTCTTGATTCGAGTAAAGATAAACAAACTTACCATGCACAAGATTAATTCTATTTTTTGGAAAGATTCAAAAACTGTGCGGGTAATGATGAACATCAGTCCACGGTGTTCCGGCAGTAATTCCGGCGTTTTAGGGCGAATAACGGCTTCAAACGCAATGGCGATTATCATTCCAAACCAAGCGGCTGTAATAAAAAGCAGCAGTTTTAATAAGAAGGTATTTGCTGATGGGTTTGTTTTTTCGGAAGGGGGATTTGTGGGCATTGGGGGAGATTTGGTATTTAGTGTTAGGTAATAAGTATTATGTATTTGAAACCCCCTCCAACTCCCCCTTTGGAAGGGGGAGAGCTGCGGTAGCTCTTACCCAATGTGGTGGTCAGAGTTATCCTACGCCGCCTTCAATTTTGCCAAGCTACTTTGTCCGAATTTTTCCTTAGCATAATCCAACGTGATTTCTACGCTTCGGGCTGTGCTATCTGATGGTAATTCATACATTGCATCTAAGAAAATTGCTTCACAGATACTGCGTAAACCACGGGCTCCGAGTTTGTATTCGATAGCCTTTTCAACCATAAAATCTAACACAGCATCTTCTACACTCAACTCAATCCCATCGATTCTGAATAACTCTTCATACTGTTTGAGTAACGAATTTTTGGGCTCGGTCAGAATTCGGCGGAGCGTAAGCGTATCTAATGGGTTAAGATATGTAATTACGGGCAAACGGCCTATCAATTCTGGAATCAGGCCATACGCTTTCAAGTCCTGAGCATTGATATATTTAAGCATATTGGCTTTGTCAATTGTTTCGGCACCTTTATCGGTTTTGAACCCCACGGCATGCGTGTTTAAACGTTTCCCTATTTTCTTATCAATACCATCAAACGCACCTCCACAAATAAATAGAATATTCTTTGTGTTTACTGACAACAATTTTTGTTCAGGGTGCTTCCGTCCTCCTTGTGGGGGAACGTTTACAATACTTCCTTCGAGTAGTTTTAAAAGCCCTTGTTGCACCCCTTCGCCGCTAACATCGCGGGTAATGCTGGGGTTATCGCTTTTGCGGGAGATTTTATCAATTTCATCAATAAAAACGATACCTCTTTCGGCAGCAGGAACATCAAAGTCGGCATTCATCAGCAAGCGGGAGAGTACGCTTTCCACATCTTCACCCACATAACCCGCTTCGGTTAAAACAGTGGCATCGGCAATGGCAAACGGAACATTTAGCATGCGGGCAATGGTGCGAGCCAGTAAGGTTTTTCCGGTTCCGGTTTCACCCACCATTATGATGTTTGACTTTTCAATTTCAACATCATCATAACGTTTCATCGGACGGGTTTGCAAGCGTTTGTAGTGGTTGTAAACCGCAACGGCCAACACCTTTTTCGCTTCATCTTGCCCGATAACATATTGATCCAAAAACTTTTTCACCTCCATCGGTTTCTGCACCTGCATTGCACCGAAATTCTGATTTGGATTCTTGGTGTTTGGCGTTTGGGCCGAAAGTTCTTCCTTAATTATATAGTGTGCTTGTTCGGCACATTGGTCACAAATATGAATTAGACCATTGGCACTGGCTATCAAAACTGCGGTGTCTTGTTTATCGCGTTCGCAAAACGAACATCGAATTTTTCCGCCTTTATCTACTGACATTTGATTGGTAATTTAAGTGGCCTTGGCCGAATTTTCTACTTTTTATTTGCTTCCTTAATATAGTTCTCCAAGGCTAAAGCCATGGATGGTGCCTGAGGTGTGGGAGCCATTAAGTCGAGCCGCAAGCCGTGTTCTTCTACAGCTTTGGCTGTGGTATGTCCAAAACAACAAATCCGAATATCACCTTGTTCAAAATTAGGATAGTTTTTTATTAACGAACGAATTCCAGAAGGGCTGAAAAATACCAACATATCGTATTTCAATTCGGGTAAATCACTGAAATCGCTGGCCACGGTGCGGTAAATAATAGCTTGGTTGTAGGTAATACCAAACTCTTCTAATGTTTGCGGCGTTTCTTCTTTGTAAATGTCTGTGCTGGGTAGCAAAAACTTCTCTTCTTTATATTTTTTCAGCACTTCGGCTAATTCCTTAATGGTTGATTTGCCATAAAAAATCTTCCGTTTTCGGTAAATTACATACTTCTGTAAGTAGAAAGCAGTAGCTTCAGATATGCAGAAATACTTCATGCTTTCAGGAACGGTTACACGAAGCTCGTTGCAAATCCGGAAGAAATGGTCAACGGCATTTTTGCTGGTGAAAATTATCGCTGTGTGTTCTAAGATGTTTATTTTCTTTAGTTTGAAATCAGCACCCGGAACACCTTCCACCTTAATAAACGGGCGAAAATCAATCTTTACGCTGTACTTTTTACTAATGTCGAAATAGGGACTTTTCTCGGTTTCGGGCTTTGGTTGCGATACCAAAATTGATTTAACCTTCAGTTTTTGTTCTTTTTCCATCCTTGGTTTTGGGCGTAGAATTTTCTTTAAATGGCTTAGTTAAGTTGTTCCGAAAGAAATTTTGTCATCAACAAAACAGGCAATATTTCAAGGGTGCAAAAGTATAAAACTAAATGAATGACCGACACGCCCTTTTTTGCCATCCCAATGGCGAAACCTCGAAACACCCGACTGATGAATCCCAACACTAAAACCCCTGCTGCAAGGGCAAACATAGCTTTTGAATAACCGGGAGGCATAATCCGTATAAGAATTACGAGTGGTAGCAAAATAAGGCCGGATAGCTTATTGTAAAGAAAAAGGTTGAAAACGTAGCTTTCTGTTTCTTTTTGAACTTCCAAAATACTGCCGATTAGCCGGATGAATAAAATCTTTACGGTATAAATTGTCATCACCAAAAGCATCATTAGGCCAAAGGCTCCAAATTGTGAAAGCCCGAGCGGAATGAGCCCGTAAAACTTTAAACTTTGCGATACTAAAAGCGATACCGAAATCCAAAAAATTCCGGTGAGGAAAAGCGAAACCCGCTGAGTTAGTATGCTTTCCTCACGCACCAATTGACTGCTAAGTTGATAGTCGAAGGAAGCGGCTATGAGTTGAGTAAAGCGTTTATAATAGCTTACCCGCAAATAGGCAATGATGGCGATAACGATAACCAAAACGGCAATCAGCCACTCTTCCCGAACCGAATTTCGGATAAGCCCAATTTTGTGCTCCTGCTGTAGATTATGGTCTTTGAAAATGGAGGTGCGGTATTCTATTTTAGGAGGAATGGGCTTTTGCACCACAACCGGTTTTACGGCCAAAGAATCATTGAGCACCAAAGCAGAATCGATGGCCAATTGCGGCGTAGTGCTATCGGCTTGATTTGCTGCTAAAGAATCTATTTTCACGAGGTAAAATTAGGCAGTATTTTAACATGGGGAGCTTGATGCAATATGGATAATCAACAGGGGGGTATTGACAAGTTTGGGGGAAAAGTGCTTCCCCTACCCTTTGGTAACCCGTTGCTTTTCATCGTCGACAGCTGTGCTTAGTCTATGGGATAGACCAATAAAAGCAGTTGATAACGGAAGAACCCTCTTAGTTTCAAATTTAATACAAAACACTTTAACTAAAAACCACTTTCATCCATCACCGTTGCCAACTTTGGGCTTACAACGACTTCTGTTATTTTGATGCACTCTGGCTTTTGCAGAACATTTTGAAAAGTTTATTGCCATTGGCTGACTCAATGCTCAAGAGGTAAGTTCCTGCGTTTAAATGCGAAATATTCAGAGAGGTTTGCTGCGAAAATTCACTTTGCAAGACAAGTTGTAAATTCATATTGAAAAGTTTAACGGTGGTGTAATCCTTGGTATCTATTCCACCTAACTCAACATTCAATAAATCTGATGTAGGGTTTGGGTAAAGATTTAGAGCAATGCTTGAATTGTTTTGATTTTCTTCAAGGGCGGCAGATTTGCAATCTATTCGTTTAGATTTCATCATGTTTAAGGCAAATAATACGAATGGTTGCCCTGCTGCGGGATGCGTAAGATTGGCTACGGTGTTTAAGCTAACATCGGGTGCACCATTTTGCTGAAATTTAGCCAGCGTGTTCACTGCGTTTTGGTAAGGGTTTTCGATGTCAATATTGCTGTGGAATAACACAAGAGGCATTTGGGGTGCCCAATCATCAATATCATTATCGGCAAGAAGTTTCCGGAAGAAGTGGTTTGGGTCTGATTGAAATCCTAGAAGATAATTGTCATTAATCATTCTGGCCGGAATAGAATCGAGGAAAGAATTGTCGCCCATGGGGTCGAAACGGTCAAGCAAGGCAGGAAGCTGCTCGCGATAGGGCGATTTAAAAACGGTGTCAATCACATTGGCAGGGGTTATTCCTGTCCCCCAAGCAGTCAGCGAATCTTGATATACAATGGCCAAGGAACGTATCACCAATGGAAGTGAATGTCGCTCTGGGGTCACTCTATTTGTTGAGGTAAGGCTATCAGCACACACTCCCGATAGGTCATAACTTCCTCCGCCGGCAGCAGCAGCCATGATATTAAATTCGGCAGGATGGTTTTCTTGAATCATTTTGGCGGTAGCGACCGTGCTGTTTCCACCTTGCGAATAGCCAGTGATAAATACTTGACCACTAAGCCCCACATTATGAGCGGCACAATATTGCCTAACCGCACGAAACAAATCTATGGTGCAGTTTGCTTCGGTGCGTGCATGAATGAAAGCTTGATGGCCCGGCGATGACCATTCGCTCATGTGAATATAATCAGGAGCTACGCCCACAAATCCATTTCCACCCATGCCTTTGCATATTAGCGAATAGGAGTTAGTGGCTTGGTTGTTTGAAGGCACTTGGTCGTTCTTTAAACACAGACCGTGACCAAAAGTCATAAGGCCGAGTTGTGTGCAAGGGTAGTTCATCGGAATAGAAACCAAAGCAGAAGCAATGGTGAGGCTATCGGGATGGTAATCTTGGGTAAGGTAGCGAACACGATACACATTAAAGTCATACTCCACTCCAAGTAAGGCCGGTGCAAGGCCGGTTAGTTGCTGCACTTCGGTTGAAAACTGAGTGGCAGTGTAGTGTTGAATTGAATCAAAGCTAACAATATCGCCACGCTGCTGGGCAGCAAGGGGGGAAAGCAGTGAGGAAAGCAAAGTGGCTAGTAGAATGTGCTTCATTGAATTGAATAAGGGTGCAATTATAGTAAATCGGGATTACTTTATGCAACAATCAATTCAAGGGTGGTTTTCGCTTGTAACCATTTGCTTAGCTCTTGCTACCTTGCGATCCGCTCTTGAGTTCTTGGGGTTTTCTTTTGAGTTATTACAGTATTCTCTTGAGTTCTTGCGGTTTTCTCGAGGGGAGATGAAAGTGTTTTTGATTTTAAACTATTTGGATTGTTTTAGGCCTTTAAGGGCATAAATGACAAGGGGGCAAGAAATAGGAAGCCCTTTAAGGGGTGGTTTTATTTTTATTGGAATATTTGGGTTACAGGGAAGGTACCACTCAGAACAAGGAAAGCGGTTGATAACGGCAGAGCCCTCTTAGTTTCAAATTTAATACAAAACACTTTAACTAAAAACCACTTTCAGCGAACACCGCTGCCAAGGGTAATGACTTAGCATAATACCAATTCTCATAACAATGATTTAATTGTTCTTAGAAATGATTAAATTGTATCTAGGTCTGATTAAATGATACCTAGGTCTGAATAAATGATATCTAGGTCTGGTTAAATGATGACCAAATATAACAATGAAAAAGGTTGTTAACGGTAGATCCCTCTAGGCTTCCAATAATAAAAATGAAACCGAGACAACGGCAGAGCACACTTAGTTTAAAATTTAACACAAAACTGTTAAACTAAAAACTGGTTTCAGGGAACACTGCTGCAAACGGGGTTAATACACCCCGCCCCCCCTTGGATACCGAGGTAGTGGCTAACGCTCAACGCTGCCCCTTGCTTTTCGTCATCGGCACCCCTACCTTGGCGGGGCGGGCACCGGACACAGTGGTTTTGCCCTAGCTATTATTTTCTATAAATGCCATTTTTCTCCTAGAGGAAGAATCCAAGTGATATTGACAAAATCATCATTTCGCAACAATTATCTTTCTATTCAAAACCCCATCCGTTGCTTTTGCACACAGGTAATAAATTCCATTTTCCAAGCCTGATAATTGAATTATTTCGTTTGCAACTTTTCCTTCCCACACCTTGCGGCCGGTGGCATCATAGAGGCTAATGGTTAAGCCTTCGGGCAATCCAATTACATTCAATATTCCTGCATTTGGATTGGGGTAGATATAAACCCGATTTTCGGTTATGGATTCAATGCCTTGCGGGACTTCCACCGAATCGAGTCCGCAGGCTTCAATGGAGCCTATCAAGGCAGTGTCCACACAAAAGTTTAAGCCGGCCATTTGGGTGCTATCGCTCACTGTTACGTTATAGGTGCTGGGCTGGCCAATGCCGGGGATGGTTACTTTAATTTTGTAATTGCCATCGGCCAAACCATTAAAGTGATAGTAGAGAAAATTATCGAATCCCGCTACACTGTCGGCGGGAGTTGACGTGTAGGGTACAAACTGCTGTGCCACTGAATCTTTTTCTATCACCACATCTATTAAGGGTATGGGGTCGTTATTGGTTTGTGTTTTTTCTACAACGAAATTGGTGAAGTATAAATATCCGCTCAATGAATTTGTGCCGGGTGTAAGGGCTGGGTTCAAGATATTTATATCTATTTCCGCCGAATCGCAATTGCTGGTAATTACGGTATCGGCCAATGCCCATAAGTGCGTATCGCCGCTAAAGGTTGGAATATAATTTTGGTTGGCTACGGGGTGAATAAACTTGGCCACTAAAATGTAGGCATTAGCATAAAGGCTATCGAACCAAAACTTGGCCGAATCGTTGCCTTGCACTATATTAAAGGTATCAGAATTTACCCAAAGGGTGCTATCGGCGAAGGTTTTCTTGATGAGTATAACCTGCAAGGTGTCGGTGGCCGAGAGTGTAGGCGGAAGATTATTGTCTTTTATGTGGCCTCCAATTGTGGTGTAGCAGGCCATAAGGGTAGCAGTGTATGCATCAAAGTTGTTTTGGGAGGTTAAAGTAGTGCTTCCGAAAGCAATGGTAGAACTGTTGAATGTTCCGGTTAGATATACCGTTTCGGTAGCATCCAAGGCAAGACTATAGCCATAATCATTACCGGTCTTTCCTGCTTTTGCCGACCAATTTGGGCTTCCCGAATCATCATACCTCGCCACAAAAAGGTCGTACATTCCGGCGTTGTTCAAGGTGCTGGTGCCAACGTTTAAAGCAGAGCTTTCAAAATATCCGGTGATATAAGACCCGCCGTTTCCGTTAGTAATAATGGCTCTTCCTTCTTCATCAGCACTGCCGCCCATCGATTTTGCCCAAACCAAATTGCCAACATCATCATATTTGGCAATAAAAACATCTTTGTTTCCGGCATTGGCAATGGTTGTTCCGTCAAAGGATAAAGTAGTGCTTGTATAAAGTCCGGTAATCAGGGTGTTTCCATTAACATCAATATCTAGTGCCAATCCCTGATCGTCGCCACTACCTGCGGCACTTTTGGCCCACATTGGAGTTCCGTCAGTATCGAAGTGAGCAGTAAAAATATCATATACTCCTGTACCGGTTAAAGTGGTTGTGCCAAAGGTTATGTTATCGCTGCTAAAATATCCGGTAATGGAAATATTCCCATCCAAACCTATTGCAATGCCGAAAGCATAATCGCCACCATTTCCGCCTGCACTTTTTGCCCAAAGGGGTGTTCCGGATGCACTATATTTAGCAACAAATACATCTTCGCTGGCGTTTGTAGTTAATACAGTGCTGCCAATAGTAAGCGTTGGACTATTGAAAGTACCACTCACAAAAATATTGCCCAAAGCATCCACTGCAATCCCTTTGCCTGTCTCATCTCCGGTGTCGCCAATTTTATATGCTGCCACAAAAGCACCCGTGGCAATGTCCAACTTGGCTATAAATCTATCTTTCCCTCCCGCATTGGTTAAAGTTGTAGAACCCAGAGTAAGCGAAGTACTGGTAAATGTGCCGGTTATATAGGGGTTTCCGGCCGGGTCTAAGGCTATACCTGTACCTATTTCGTACCCGATATCTCCGGCCTTTACAGCCCACTCCAAACCTCCCAAAACATTATATTTCGCAACAAATAAATCTCCTGTGGTTTCGGATGGTTCGGCGTTGGTAAGCATAGTTCCGCTGAATGAAACGGTGGGGCTCAGGAAATATCCGGTTACATAATAATTGCCGCTTGCATCTACGGCAATGCCATAACTTTCTTCAACATTAGTGCCGCCAGCCCCGGCAGCCCACTGCCACGGCGAAACCTGTGCGAAACTATGCAGACAAATAAGTGCTAATACAAGTGAAAGGGAGTGTTTGATTTTTGTCATTTTAAGGAAGGTTTTATAGCGTTAATTGTAGCTTTCGATTGAATTTGGGCATTGAATACGAGTTTTCAACGCACAAATATAGAATTATTTAAAAGCCGCGTAAAAGAATAAGGGGTATTGCAAATTTCAAGTTAAATGATACTTTTGCTGCAAATCAACAATTTAGTTACTTGAAAAAAAACTTGCTGCTATTACTAGCATTATACGTTTGCACCACTTCAAGCGTAAGGGCAAGTTTAATTGATGGATACACCGATAAAGTAGCCTATTTCCAAACCGATACAGCCAAAGTTTACCTGAATTGGAGTCAGGTGCTAAACTCGTTTAATGTTCGCATTTTCGATGTAAACGATGTAGTTGTTGCTACTGTTCCTGCAAGTGTAAAACCACAAACAGTTACCACATCAGAACCTTGGAAAAATGGGTATAACTATGAACTTACGCTGAGAATTGTTTGTGCAAGCCTTCCTCCGGGGATTTATCATATCGAAAAGAAAGTACCGTTTTTAGTTAAACTTCCTGCTTGCACCAAGCCTATATTGGTGCTTTATCCCTCCAATACTGTAGCAGCTTACACAAATACCGGCGGCAAAAGTCTATACAACTTTAATAGCTCCAACTTATTGCGAGATTCAATGGTTTCGTTTATAAGGCCTCTACGAAAAGACCCGTACTATATTGGCTTTTTCAAATGGTTAAAATCTCAGCCGAATATAGCGAGCCAAGTAAATTTCATTTCTGATTTTGATATGGAAAACTATCAGAATTTAGAATGTGCTCAAATGCTGATTATGCCGGGGCATCACGAATATTGGACACGCAATGCCCGAAAGAACTTCGATAAATTTGTTGCCAATGGCCACAATGCACTGCTGCTAACAGGCAACACCATGTGGTGGCAAGTGCGATACAACGCCGATAACACCAAGCTTATTTGTTATAAAGATGAGAGTGACCCCATTGCTGATTTATTGTTAAGAACAGATAATTGGGATTCTATTCCTCCGCTGGATTATCCAATCCTAAAAAGCATTGGTGCCGATTTCAATATGGGTGGATATGGACATTTAGCCGATAATGGTTGGAATGGCTACAAGATTTTAGAGCGGGCTCACCCGGCGTTTTCGGGCGTAAATTTATCCGACTCTATAATCCATATCCTCACTCGTGAGTACGATAGTCCTCCCATAGGTTTTAAAAATAATCGGTATTACATAAAGAATGATAGTATAAACTTTTATTGCTCCTTGCTTTTAGGGGTAGATAGCTGCCTTAATGAAATTCAAACACATCCTAATACCGGAGCGTTTTATGTTGCCCAACCTACCGACACTTCGGGTTTAATAGTGAATGTATCGAGTTCAGATTGGTGCTCGGCAGCAGGAATACTCGGGCCGGATAGTGCACGAATTAGAAAAATCACCTTAAACCTCATTAATTGGCTCCGCACCGATACCTGTTCTTGTTATCATAGTTCAAAAGCAAATTCAATCGAAAATATTCAATCCGATTTAAATTCGCTTTGCCCACAAGACTATGGGGTCGTGACCTTTAAACCCATCGGAAATTATTCATCTCAAAATAGTTTTATCTTACAAATGTCGGATGCAAATGGAGACTTTACTAATCCGGTTACCCTTTCATCTATTTCATCAACAGGAAATAGAAACCTCGGCCTTCCGCTTACTCGTCCTGCAGGTTTGCCTAACGGAACGGGATATTTATTTAGAATCAGGAGTACCCTTCCGGTATGCACTTCTGCTACTTTGCAATTACCGCTTCAAAATTGTATAACCAGCACTAAATTAAGCAGCACGTATTGCAATGCTACTATAGCGTTGTTGTCTGATTTAGTAACCTGCCAAGTTGTTCCTTTATCAACAAATTATCGTTATCAATTCACCAACGGCACATTTAGTTCCACTTACACAAGAGGTACATCATCTTCAGGGTTTCGGCCAAGCTGGGTAAGTGGTTTAGAGGCAGGAAAAACATATAATGTTAGAGTTGCCGCTTATGTAAATGGTTGCTGGGGGAATTATGGTACAGCGTGCAATCTTACCATACAGCCGGCTGCTTCAAAAATATCTCCGGCATTTTGTAATTCAACGCTCAGCACTTTAAGTCAGGTTATTACTTGTGTAGCTGTGCCGGGGGCTACAAACTATAGGTATCGTGTTGTGAATACTCTGGGCTTTGATTACACCTATACCCGAAATAGCTCCACTACGGGTATGCGGATGTCGTGGATTCCGGGATTAACTTGTGGGAATAGCTATCGAGTTTCGGTGGCTGCTTTTGTGGCAGGTTTATGGACAAACTACGGTGATGAATGCACAATTACTACGCCAATTTGCGTGAAGGCGGTGGATGGAACCAAAAATATTCAGGAAACAAACCAATTTGAGATTTATCCCAACCCTTCACTTTTTGATTTCACTTTTTCGTTTACAGGTTACGATTTCTTAGAAATTTCTGTTGTGGATATGCTGGGAAAAATGGTAATTGAACCGGCCATTGTAAATAGCGATACAAAATTTGTTTTTGGTGAAGCCTTGCCAAGAGGCATTTACATTGCATTTATTTCTGATGGAAATAAGATAATGTATAGGAAATTGTTGAAATAAAGATGTGTTTACACAAGCTTTTTGATTTCAGATGACAGTTCATCAATTAATTCAGCATTTAGGGCTGTTACCTCACCCGGAAGGTGGTTACTACAGGGAAACTTACCGTTCAGGAATGCTTATTCCTGCATCAGCTTTGCCTGCTGAGTTTGGCGGAGAACGAAACGTTTCAACGGCGATATATTTTTTAATTGAGGAAGGCAATTTCTCGGCTTTCCATAAAATAAAGAGTGATGAAACCTGGCATTTCTATGCCGGGGATGCATTGGAAGTAGTGGAAATTATTGAGAGCGGAGCATTGATAACCACTCTTGTTGGGAATAGGATTGACGAAGGACAAACCTTTCAGTACACAGTAAAGGCTGGCAACTGGTTTGGTAGCCGGGTAGCCAAGGGCGGAAGCTATAGTTTAGTGGGTTGCACGGTGGCTCCGGGATTTGATTTCAAGGATTTTGAAATGGCAAACCGATTGGATTTGTTAGCTCGGTTTCCGGAATATAATTCTACAATATTGGCTTTGACGAGGAGTTGATTAGATTTCTTTCATAATTCATCCAAAGAGGCAAATCGTCATTGCTAGTCCTTATATTTTGCAAATAAAGCAATATTTAATTTAGTTAAGCCCAACAAAAGATTTTGGATAAGTGTTGGTGAGTTATTTATATCCAAAATCTAAAGTTATAGATAAGGCGATTAACAGTTGGTATTTGATGAAATTGGAGTTTTGTTTTGAAACCCCCTCCAACTCCCCCTTTAAAAGAGGGAGAGCTTCGGCTATCCCTTTCTTGAAAGTTAAAGCAAAGACCAACATTTTGTCGCTGCCTCTATAAAAAGCGGAAATTGTTGTGCACCAATAACAATTACTGTATCCAAAATCTCAACCTAAATGCAGGTAGAGGTTTTGAGGAGTAGCCCAAGAGCCTGAATACAGGGATGCTTTACGCGTAGGTTCACAATGTAGTCCGTCCCATCGGCCTTTCTCAACCTCGCCCCCTCAAATTGTCGTTCCCCCTTGCTTTGTCGTAATACCTAATACCCTCTACCCACTGCCCTCTACACTTCCTCCCTTCGTGCAATTTCGAGCACCGATTTGGTTTCGAGGCGGGCCATAATCCAGTAGCGGATTTCGTCGAAATAGTTTATGCCGGATGTTTGTTCTTTGGTTAGGCTATTCATTTCGGCGAGAAAGTGGGAGAGTATTTCGATGTTTGAGGCGGTTTGCTTGGAGTTATTCCAAAATGTTGTTAAGCTGCTTATATGGGCAATGATAAGGTTTTCTACAGTATTCTTTTTTGCTTCTATTTTATCATTTCGGGTTTCGGCTCTAACTACCGAGGTAATTATTTCGGGGTCTTCTTTCTCGAGATAGATTATGAGTTTGAATATGCGGACGAAGTTTCTGAGGTCGGCCCGAGAATCGGTTTTAGGGAACTGGAGTATGCGGTTTAACCAGAAAAGGGTTTTGTTATAGTTTTCTTGCAAAAACCAACTTATAGCCATGTTGTAATACATTGGTATAACATAATCGGGGCTAAGGCGGCTCTCTAAAGATACTATACCTGCAATGAAATCATTTTCCTTATTTGTTAGCAGGGCGGGTTGCAGGGTACGCAAGGCCATGGTGGATAGTAATCCAAATTTAACCGAAAACACTTGCGGAATGCGGTAGTCGCCCCCATAATGGCTTTCTATTTTTTGAATCACCAAGGTGTTCACCTCTTCAAACTTTCCTTCTATAATTAAAGCATTGCCTAAGCCATTGAGTGCTCCCATATACGAATCGAAAAATTCTTGGCTTGCGTTGGGGTATTCTTCGATTACTGCAAGCTGATTTTTGCGGCATTCAAGCACTTTATCCTGTTTGTTTTCTAACTGGTAAACCAAGGCCATAATAATATGATACTGTCTGCGGGCAGCCTTGGTGGTTGCTAATTCGGGGGTTTTTATATAGGGGGAATTGATTGTATCATAATAGGCCGGGGGATATTTATCCACCTTATCATACAGTTGCAAAAACAGGTTTTCCGACAATTGGGAATATTCTATTTCCATAGCAATGGTGTTGAGTACCTGATTTTTATCTTTATTCAGCCGGATTATCTTTTCGCGAGTATCGGGTTTGCGGGTATTTCGGGCAATAAAAATCTGTCGGTCGAGTATCGCAAGGTGCAGGTAATGGTAATCCATTTCTTCGGCCAACTCTTTGGCTCTGTCTAAAGTGTTGGTGCTTATTTCAAAGTATTTGGTTTCGGAGGTGTGGCGTTCAAAAGCAAGCAGGGTTTGAATTTCGCCATGAACAGTAGCTTCAAAAAAATCATTTGCTAAAAAAGCGATTAAAGCTTCGCGTAGTTTGTCCTTTATAGTTTCATAATTAGAGGTGGGGTTTGTTTTTTTAAGAAACGCCTGAACTGTTTCATTGTTGACGGTTTTTAAACTGCTTATTGCTGTTACTAATGAGTCTATTTCTGAATGCCATTTAGGGTAAAGGTATTGGCACTGGGCTATAAAGGCATCTTTTCGGCGGCGGCCTAAGCCTTTAATTAAAGGGGCGATATGGGTGAGGGAGAGTTTCAATATAGTTACAGCCTATCCCTTAACACTCCATTAGGAATGGGGACAAATGCGGCTGTCGCATAAATAGAATCAGTGAAATTCTGCTTAATCTGTGTAATCAACGCATCAATGTATTTGCCGTAAAAGTATTTTTTTTTAGCATCCACAGTTGCCAAAAAAGCCGGAAAATTACCTTTTGCTGGATTGCGGTCAATCCCAATACAGGAAAGGGTTTAAAAGCAATCAGATATTGATTTTAGCTGCCAAAAACTCTGGTTTTTACGACAAATCTGGCAAATTCAAACGGTTTTATGCTTATATACTTGCATCGTGAAAGGATAAGGATTGCTGTTACGGAATTACGAATTCGGAATTATGCATTAGGGATTGCAGTTTCGGGAGTAACGATTGCGATTTCGGGAGTAACGATTGCGGTTTTGGAGTTATCGATTGCGATTTGGGGAGTAACGATTGCGGTTTGGGGAGTAACGATTGCGATTTGGGAGTTAACGATTGCGGTTTGGGGAGTAACGATTGCGATTTGGGAGTTAACGATTGCGGTTTGGGGAGTAACGATTGCAATTTGGGGAATAACGATTGCGGTTTGGAGAGTAATGATTGCGATTTGGAGAGTAACGATTGCGGTTTGGGGAGTAACGATTGCGATTTGGGAAATGATTAGGGCCAGAGGCCGGGTATGGCAATAGAAGCTAGAAGCTACGATAAGAGGGGGGAAAGAGGCAAGGACAATAATGACTGAAGTGACAAAAAGGACTTAAGAGGCAAAAAGGGAGGAGACATGAGAGAATGACTGAGTGAGGGTTTAGGATTAGATTAATTAGTAACCAATTAAATTTTAAATAAAATGAATAAGCAAGATGAAGCAAAGCAAGGATCGTTGAACACAACAAGGAGTTATTGTGCTACGCACAACGGGGTGTGGAGTGGTGATACATCATTTTCTGATGATTTTGGAATCTATACTGGATTGTTGGATGAGGTAGCAGCGAAGAAGAATAAGAGTGTGGAGGTGATAACAGGGTATGCTGTTGATAAGGGAAATAAGGAGGATTTGGTAAAAGGAGATATAAGGTATATAAGTGGGCGAATTCAGACTTGGGCTTCGCGACCTGCAGTGAATAGACCTGATGTGTATGCTGCGGCTGCGATAACTGATAGTGAATTGGATGCATTGCGGGATTCGGATTTGCTTGCTAGGGGAAGGGCAATAGCAAAGCTGATGGTGGATAACGCGGGAATAGTTCCGGGGTTTGTTGCGGCATTGCGGCAGACGGAGTTTGATGATAATTTGGATGCTTTTGAGGCTGTGATGCAGATGCCACAGCAAAAGAAAGATGAGCGGGCGACTGCTAATGCGGAGATGGTGGAGAAGCTGGAGGAGGCTTTTCGGTTTAGGCGGGATATGTTGGCTGTGAGTGCGAAGGTGTTTATGGAAAGTGATTCGACTTTTTATAGGGATTTTAAGAATACGCTAAAAATTGATAGAAATTCTCATAGTTTGTTGGCTTTGAAGGGAGAGGTGAGGGATAAAGCGACTGGGCTTGGAATAAAGAAGTTGACGGTGCAGATTCCGGCATTAGGGATTGAGAAAAAGACTGCTGCTAAGGGAGGGTTTATATTTAAATCATTGCCTGAAGGGGTTTATACGGTGATTTTTAAAATGTTTGGATATGTGACACAGGAGCAGGTGATTTATGTGAACAGTGGTGTGAGGGCAGATGTGGAAGTGGAGATGGTGAAGGTTGTGAATGTGCCGACAACGGTTCAGATACGGACTTTTAATGGTGTGAGTCATTTGCCGCTGGGAGGGGTTACGGTTATGACACTTGACGGAGGATTTAGTATAATAACGAATGAGTTTGGGATTTGGAATTCGGGAGATGGAGTGGATGCGGGGGATTTTGTTTTTAGGGCTGTGAAGGATGGTTTTGAGGCTTTGGAGCAGGCTGTGCACACGGAAGATAATGTGGCGAATGTGGTGAATTTGAATTTGATGCCGGGATAATAATTAATTGATAGTTGACAGTTGATAATTGATAGTGAAATGCATCGGAACACAAATAATACAAATTGGGGGAATGGTAAGGAATTGATGCCTGAGGGCAAATAAGCTAACGCAGGAAAGGGTAACCGTGAGGGTTGCCCGAACAACATATCAATATAACAATGAAATGGGCGACCGCGAGGTGGGCGACCGCGAGGGTCGCCCCTACAACAAAAAATATAAAAAACATGAAAACAAACATTTTCAAAATGGGCGACCGCAAGGGTTCGCCCCTACGAATGGGTAATGATTTAATTAATTGGGCGACCGCAAGGGTCGCCCCTACGGGAAAACCCGGCGGATGGGTAGTAACCGCATTACTAATTATCAGTTGTCAATTATCCATTGTCAAGTGCTCCGCCCAAATCTCGTTTGGCAACACACCCTATGCTCTAAAGTTTAGGTATGTGAAAAGCGGGGAACTGCGAGACACCATGCTGGTGAAGCTGCGGCTTACGCTGCAACAAGGCGGTAACGAAGCCAACCTGTATATGAAATGGAAAACCTACCCGCTAGCAGTAGCACGGACGGAAGGCAGGAGCCTCGGCCTATATTCCGATTCCACGGCATCGTTCACAACGGGTCAGGAAATAGGAACGCTTTATTTTAAGCGGGGAAGTTCGTTTTTGGAAACTAACCTAAAACTGTTTGTAAAAGACGGCGACACGCCCAATATTGAACTGGGGACGAATGCCAACGGCGATATTGTGATGAAAGCGAGGCAGGGCATTGGGGCAAACGAGGCTATAACTATAAGCAGGAGCGAATTACAGTTACTAATTACAAATTAAAGCCCATCCCCCAACCCCTCCCAAAACAGCCCGTCCCCAACCCTTCCCAAGGGGAAGGGAGTGAATACGCTCACGCATTAAAAGGCAACCGCAAGGGTTGCTCCTACAAACAAATAAACAAACAGTAAAATGAAAAAGATACTTCAATTCATTAAATCATTATTTCTAAATTATGCGTCAGCCGCATTTTTACTCATTACTCTCTACTCATTACTCAATACTGGGATTTGTTCCGCTCAATTTGGCGAAATAGCCGCCTTGCAAACCAATTGCAGCAACGGCACACTGTTGGTTCCCGATTTTATGTGCCAGAATTTAAGCACCGACAAAGTGGTGCTGAATTATCATTACTGGAATGCCGAAGACTCCCCTACACTGATTTCGAGCGATACGCTACACCTGAATGATACAACGTATTTCGACGATTTGGGCATCATCGTGATGGATCCTACGGATTCGGCAGCAAGCACCATGCATGCTTACCGGGTGTTTAAAACCCACCCTGCACCCGAAACCGATAGGGCTATTTATGCCGAACTATACTTTATGTATGATGGCGATGTGGTTGCGGCCACGGGCGGTATGTTTCGCACTGCGGCCTGCAACAGTTGCATCCTGCGGTATATTTATAACGATATATTTCAGGGCTTGAACTACGACCTTGCTTCGAATTTCCCAGGCGGAGGCTATGGCGGGGCTTACAGCACGCTTACTTCGCATGGAAAAGCGGCGTTAGCTCAGGTGTTCAACCTATATTTTGGCAATAGTTTCACGGTGAGCGACTATCTGAGCATTCTTAACCCCGATAGCATAGGCAATATGGCCTCTACTTCGTATTGCGGCACTACTTCGGAGGCCAACAGTTGCGGATGCCAAGCCGAAGTGTTTAGTCTTTTAGATACGATACAAGAGCAGCTTAAAACCATCAGTACGGAAGAAGAACTCAACACCCTGCAACATTCTGTTTTTGGAAATGAAGTAGTGTATGGCAATTGTGCCGAACAAGTGGCACGGGTGAGCCCATCAGCCGATGGGCTGGGTTATGAAACTACTTCGTTTTCGGTGAATGCAGGGAGTAGCGTTTATTGCAGTAAGCTGGTGAACTTTGGCGGGGAAACCTATAAGGCATTCGCTTCGGCCACCAACTGGACTTACCCCGATTTTGGGATTAGTTTCGATACTATTACTAAAGCGTTTTCTTATATAAATGGGTTTAGCAAATTTACGGGGACTAATCCGGCTATTGCGGCCATTGCTACCACAGGCAGCAAGGATAGCTTGGTGTGTGGCGGCGATACCATTCAGCTTGGCGTTAGCCCCACAGCAGGCCGCACATACCACTGGTCGCCCTCCATCGGATTGAGCAATGCCAACATAGCTAACCCTAAAGCAACATACTCCAAAACTGAATTTAACTCTCCCCCTTTTGAAGGGGGAGCCGGAGGGGGTTTCAACTCAAGAGGGGCTGATTATGTGTTAACAGTAACCGACTCGGTGGGTTGTGTAAACCGCGATAGTGTTAGCCTTCGCCGCAATGTGGCCGTTGCCGGACCCGACCATGTAATTGGCTATGGCGATACTTGCCGGATTGGAGTAGTTGTTACCGATAACAACATTTACCAATGGAATACCCAAAGAGGTTTGAGCGATAGCACTATTGCTAACCCCTTATGCTTTGCTTTGGATAGTACAGAGTATGTGCTGACGATGGAGGATACGGTGGGGGGGTGTGGGATGAGTTGGGATACGGTGATGGTGAATGTTGTGAAGCCGGGGCAAGCCTGCTGGAATCCGATTGATTTGGGAAGCGGGGATACAACGTTGAATGATGTAGTGATGGATAGTGGTGTTTATGAAAGGTGGTTCAAAATAAAAGCAAATTCAACAAGCAGGAGTTTTACAATAAAAATGCCCATCGATAGCATAATTGCTTACAATTTTATGCTTACAGCTTTCAGCGACTGCAATCCAGATTCAGTTATTTATTCAGATACTTTATTTTCTTTAGAAACAGATTCAATGCTTAGGTCTTTAATATTCAATTCGCAAAACGATAAAGATTATTATTTTAGGCTTAAAAGAAGCAATGCGGAAAACGAATTTATTTTCCCTGAAATTGTAAGTTTGGGAAATATATGGGGAATGGAATGGGCAGGAAATGGAATAATTAGTGCTGGGAGTTGCGTCAATAGTAATGATTTTGGATGGGGGCAGGATAAGAACTGCGGTGTAATGATTACGCTTTGTAAAAACACTCTTTTTACACTTGAACAAAAGGGTTCTTTAGAAGAGAATATCTACTCAAGTAATGTAATTACAATAAATAATTGGGGAAATAATCCATTGGTATCATGGACTTGTCCGGGGAATCAATTAATTGGAGGAGGTGACGGAGCATCAAATACTGAGTCCGGGAGTTGGATGGGCACATTGCCATTTAATCTTTATTTTACATCAACGGGAACTTATACAGTTACTTTAAGCTTATATAATTATGGTGGTGCTGAATTTTTGTCGAGTGTTGCCATTCAAATAAACGTTATTGAAACCCCTGTTGCCAGTCTTTCAGTAACCACTACACCGCCATTTTGCACGGATGATTTGATAACAGTTTCGGCAGGCGTTACCAATGCTTCGACTCCACTTACATCAAGTGTAATTGATTGGGGGGATGGCAATACAAGTATTCCGGCATTTGGCATAAGTACTCACGGATATGACTACCCCGGCATATATACGATTACATATACAGCAACTAATCAATGTGGAACTAATTCAAAAACTACTACAGTTGATATTTGCTATAAATGTGCGGACATCGCCGATGCATTAATAGAGAACCAAACTGTTACAAGTTCGTCAAGTGCAGGTATTTCAAATGGCGGAACTTATGCCATTGATGGAACACTCACTATTAATGATACTAGATCATACGTAGGTTGCACCTTCATATTTGCACCCGGTGCCAAATTATTGGTTAAATCAAATAAAACACTTACTTTAAGAGCTTGTGTATTGAAAGGATGTACCAAACAGTGGAGGGGTGTTTGGTTAGAGAACAATGCCAAACTAACCATGTTAGGTAGTCGGATACAAGATGCAGCGTATGGAATTAAGGTTGCAAATAATAATCAGGTAAGTGTTACGAGTGGATATTCTGGTATTACATTTAGTCATTGCCTTTATGGTATTTACGCTCCAGCTCAAAGTGCATCGCTTCCCAGCACAATAAACCTTACAGCACCTGTTGTATTTGATGGTGGTGGTGGAACGGGTCTTAAACCGCCTTACCCGGGGCAAAATAGTGTTAGCACATTAGACTACCGCACTGCAAATGCGGCTATGTACCTCGTTTACCATCCGGGCATAACACTAAATGGGCAAACACCTACCAATACAATTACGTTTAAAAATAGTGTGTTTGGCATTCGTGCTTATGGTAGTAATGTTACAGTAAAAGGATGTAAATTTATTTCTATTGGCAAATATGCAACTCAAATTCCTGCAAATAGTGCGTATAACCCGAATGGCTCAGCAATATTTGCCGAAGGGTATGGTAAAATAGATGTAACAGGATTCATGGGAGCATATAGTTCAACGGTTCAGTTTGATGCATGTCAATATGGTATCATGAGTCAGTCAAGTAATAGTTGTAAAGTGTATAGAAGCATAATGACAGGGGTGGGTTATGCAGGAGTATTTGTCAGAACATTGCCTACGCAGATAACATCAATACAGTCTAATACTATTTCTTCAAACTTATATGGGATTAAGTCTATATTGTCTGAAAATCCGCAATCGCTATTTATTGGTGCTAATACTATTAATGTACATTGGTCTGCTTCTGAATACTGTGTTATACCGGCCGGGATATATTTAGAAAATTTGAATACGGCAAACAACACTACTTTGTCTGGTAATACTATTAATATGTCAAAATCGAAGTATGGTATTTATATGAATAATGCCGATAATGCCATAGTGTATGAAAACACCATTACTATGCCTACCACTACAAGTATTGGAGGAAGTTGCCCTAATGCACCCACTGGTGAGAATAACCGCAAATATGGTATGTATGTTACAGGTACAAACAATGCCAGTATACACGATAACCACCTTTTTGGCAGTTCGCTCACTTATCCTCAAAAAGCATATTACCAAAGCCTTGGCAGTAACAACGCTGTAAAGTGTAACGATTCGCAAGGTTCTCAAAATGGGTTTGAATTCTTTGGGGGCAATCCAACTACCGATTTCAAATCAAACACACTTAATAACCACACTGCTGGCTTATATATTAACAGCAGTAGCTATATTGGTCTGCAAGACCAAAAGGGTAATTTGTGGCCTTATAATTCCACTGGTAGTTTGGTGGAGGCACGGAATGATAATGGTACAGGTTATCCTCTTTCAAAGTTTAAAGTACATGACAACAATCCCACTAATAATTATTGGCCACAACAACAAAAGGGATTTGTGGGTGGTAGTGTGATAGACATATCCAGCTTTGGTTGGTTTCAACAAGCGAGCGGTACTCCTGGCACTTGCAGCACAGGTGGCCCACCTAAAAGCCTTGATGCCAGCGAAGATTCGGTTTTCAGGGGACATTTGCTGGATTCTGTTTATGATTCTCCTATTCGGTGGGCCGCCACCGAAGCCTTGCTTCGCCGGATTCAAATGGATCCAGTGCTACTGGATAGTGTAGCGGGGCTGGACACATTTTATACGGCTAAAATGGCTGAATCCGTAGGGCTTTTTATGGATATTAAAGATTCGATAGCTTTTATGTATGAATGGGAAGATGCTAATGATATTATTGCATATTCCGATAGTGCCGACACACTGCTTGGTTTGCTGAGCTATAACGATAGTCTGCTTACGGACTCTACGCTTGATTCGCTAACTGTGGATTCTTTGCTTGCAATAAGCAAAAGCTATTTGGAACAAATTGCCCAAATAGACAGCCTAAAACAAATAAAGGTGGAACATAGTCAGGAGTCGGCCAATAAATATAGTGGCAGCATTAAATACCGAAATAGCACCGTATCGGTAAGTTCCCCCCACGAAACCAATAGTAAAACCGTAAATGATATATATATGCGAACTGTGGCCATAGCCAATGACACCTTGAAAGGTGATGATATAAGTGATTTGGAAGATATAATATGGCAATGCCCCTTAGATGGTGGCCACGCTGTATATCAGGCCAGAGCTTTGTATCATTTGGTTAATGATAGTTTAATCTTTAATGATAGTTTGATTTGTTCCAGTGGATTTAGTCTAAGGAAAGAAGCTCCGAAGGCTATTCAAAAGAGCCACCAAAATCAAAATGTGCACATGTTCCCAAATCCCACCGAACGTAGTGTAAACTTCCATTTTGATTTAGAAATGGAAAATGATGCAATACTTACTATTTGTGATATAAGTGGCAGACAGATTGACCGAGTAACTTTAGCCAAGGGAACAATAGACAAACAAATAGTTCTGGAGAATTGTAAACCCGGAATGTACTTTGTAATTATCAATAGTGGAAAAGAAAGACTATTCAACGATAAGTTGATAATAAAGCAATAGTGTTTACCTTTACGGTAAAACTATTAATGAAAAGGCTTATAGTTATCGTTATCATACAATTGGGTTTGGCGAATTTTTCCCAAGCCCAATTGCATGATAAAAACTGGTTATTTGGTTATGATGGTGATTCCGGTTCTCCATATGGTATAAACCAGCTTATCTTTAATCAGGATAGTTTTGAATTGCAAAACCTTAACTGGCCCTATTGGCTGAGTAAAACTAACAGCTGTATGAGCGATAGTTCCGGTAATTTTCTATTTGTATCAAATGGGGCTGAAGTTTTTAATTCTGTTGGGGCTATTATGGATAATGGCTCTGGATTGAGCCCTTGCCCCTACACTACGGAGTGGGGTCCATCAGGGCTTGATATAAATCAAGGTGTATTAGCATTGCCAATATCGAGTTCAGAGAATAAATATGTTTTGTTTCACGAAAAACTAACATACGCTTTCCCCGACCAGTCATTTGAATGGAATTATAGCAAAATAGATATGAGTATGAATGGTGGATTGGGTAAGGTGACATCGAAAAACAACGTATTGGTATCTGACACGATGCTTGCAGTTGGTAACGTAACCGCTGTAAAACATGGAAATGGCAAAGACTGGTGGGTGTTAAAACCAACGCGGAACAGCAATAAAATATATGAGGTATTATTGAATGAGAATGGTGTTTCACAACCAGTATTGAAAACTGTTAATTTTCCAATATTTAGAGTTGAGGGAACAAGTGGTAGTTGGACAACCTTTTCTCCAGATGGAGAACATTTTGCTCAATGGCTGTTAACAATAGTGCCGCCTAATCAACCTAATTACTATTTATTAACAGCTAATTTCAATAGATGTACTGGCGAGTTCTATAATGAACAAGAGGTTTTATTTTCGCAACAATTGGCATTGCATGGTCCGGGTACCATTGCTTATTCTCCTAACAATCGTTTTCTTTATTTGTCATACATAGGTTATGTTTACCAGTTTGATATGGAGGCTTCCGATATATTGGGCAGTATAGATACCGTTGCAGTGTATGATGGTTCACACGATGGAGGATTAAATTATACTTTTTACATTTTGCAACCAGCCCCTGATGGAAAGATATATTGCAGTGCAACCAATAGTGTGCGGGTAATGCACGTTATCAATCATCCCAATGTAAAAGGTGATTGTTGTGATTTCAGGCAACACGCTGTGCAGCTTCCGGCTTACTATTATTGTGGGTTGCCAAACTTTCCCTATTTCAGAGTGGGGCCAATTGATGGGAGCAGTTGTGATACATTGGGGCTGGATAATATTTATGAACCTGATACTACAGATGCAAGCTATGTGTGTGATAGCAGCTTGCTTGTGAGCAATGGGATGAAATATCCACCTATTGCGAATGTTTATCCTAACCCTGCTAATGACGTGCTGAAGATTGCCACTAATGCAAGGCAGGGTTTGGAATATGTGGCTACGCTGTATAGTTTAACCGGGGAACGGGTTATGGAGGTTTCATTAGATAGAATGACTACTGCCGTGAATGTTTCTGAAATCCCTAATGGGATTTATGTGGTGGAGGTTAGTAATGGGGCTAATCAAACGAAGGTGGTGAGGAAGGTGAGTGTGGTGCATTGAGAAATGAAATACAATGGAATTTTTGTTGTCTTGCATTCCCAATAGACCCGTCTTTCAAGGCGGGGAAATGGTATGAAGGTACAAAACCTAAACCCTGAAAAGCAATAAAAATTATTCACAAGAAATTAACAATGGCGGCCAAGCCCGTTTTTGGCAATAGTTTCACGGTGAGCGACTATCTGAGCATTCTTAATCCAGATAGCATAGGCAATATGGCCTCTACTTCGTATTGCGGCACTACTTCGGAGGCCAACAGTTGCGGATGCCAAGCCGAAGTGTTTAGTCTTTTGGATACGATACAAGAGCAGCTTAAAACCATTAGCACCGAGGAAGAACTCGGGGCTTTGCAAGATAATATATTTGGTAACGAGGTAGTGTATGGCAATTAGCTTTATAGATTCCACTGTTGTAAGGGTTTGCCACAATAAACGCATACCACGCCACAAAACCTTCAAGGGTATTGCCGAAAGAAGAAAATCCTCGATGGGATGGTTCTTTGGCTTCAAGTTGCACTTAATAATCAACGATAAAGGTGAAATACTTTCGTTCTACATATCCAAAGGAAACACAGATGACAGAAATATGGAAGCAATCACTCAAATGACTAAGAATTTATTTGGTAAACTCTTGGGCGACAAGGGTTACATCTCAAAAGCATTGAGCGATTTGCTTTGGGGGAATGCTATCCAACTTATTACAGCAGTATGGAGAAATATGAAATCGGTAGCCTT
>CANJNG010000051.1 GCA_947475205.1 Bacteroidota bacterium | reverse complement strand
CAAAGGATTGGCAACGGTTAAAGGCAGATCTGACCAATACAATACCTCCATTCATGTACAGGTGGGAGAGGATAGTTATTGGAGTAAGAACAACATTTATTTCTCTAAGGACGAAAACTATGACCCCACCTCGCGGGAAACTTTCTTCTTTACAGATAGAGCCATATACCGCCCCGGACAGACTGTTTATTTTAAAGGGATTTCGGTATTAAAAACTAAAGAGAAGTCTTCACCCGTCGTGGGCGAGAAAACGAGGGTTGAACTAAAGGATGCCAACTATCAGGATGTGGCTTCGCTGGAATTAACTACCAATGAGTATGGTTCATTCACCGGTTCCTTTGTCTTGCCAACGGGCAAACTCAACGGTACTTTCCAAATCGTTGCTCCGCATGGAACGGTAGCGTTTTCGGTGGAGGAATACAAACGCCCAAAATATGAGGTGAAGTTTTTGCCCATAAAAGGAACGTATAAATTGGGCGATGAAGTGGTGGCAGTGCTTGAAGCCAAAACTTATACCGGACTTCCGGTGGGGAACGCCAAGGTGAGTTATAACATTACCCGTGGCGAGGTGTATCGCTGGTATTGGAGCAAGCATTATGGAAATAACGAACAGGTTGTTTTAGCCAATGGGAATATCGTAACCGATGAAAACGGTAAAGCAGAAATCCGGTTTAAAGCCACAGCCGCCGACAATGCCGGAAAAGATACCCGATTCAACTTCTCGGTAAATGCTGACGTAAGCGATGCCAACGGCGAAAGCCACTCGGCTGAGACATCCATAAACATTGGAGCCAAATCTTTTTTCTTAGAAACAAACTTCCCCAACCAATTTGATTCCGATACTTTAAAGACCATTCAGGTCTTGGCTAAGAACTCTGCAGGGCAAGCTGTTCAGGATGTGTCGGGTTTTGTGAGTATTTACAAACTTTCGCCCCCCAACCATTTCTTCCGGAACCGGATGTGGGAACGTCCCGACCGTTTTATAACGGACGAAGCCGCCTATAACCGCAGTTTCCCTTACGATATATATGATGATGAAACCAACCGCGAACATTTCCCTAAAACATTAATAAGCAAAATCGCCTTCAACACCTCGAAAGATACTATTTTAAATGTGAAGGGAATCTTCAAATCGGGGCAGTATTATATTAAGATAGAAGGGATAGCTAAGACCGACACCGTTTCAATGGAAGTGTACGCAAAGGCAGTTTCGGGAACTAAACCCGAGGTGGACAAAACCGAATTAGTAAGTTTCAGGCTCATAAATAAAGAAACCACACCCGGCGGTAAACTTGATTTTGAAATAGCCTCTTCCATGGAAGGAACGCAGGTGCTGATGGAGGTATACGTTGGGGATGGGAATAATAACTCCCAGAAAATAGTGAGACAGGAATGGCTTAACCTCCCTTATGGCTTTTCCAGGAACAGTTTAAAACTGGAAGAATCTTGGGGCGAGAATGTGGAAATCTCTTTTACCGGGCAACGATTCAATACCCTGATTCACCAAGAGCTTAGCCCTGAGATTTCCAAACCAAAAGATAAATTTACCTTCACTGTAGAAAGCTTCCGTAATGCTATGGAATCCGGCAAAAAGGAAACCTGGCGATTAAAAGTTGCCGGAAACGACGGGGAGAAACTCTCTGCCGAAATATTAGCCGGAATGTATGATGCTTCTTTGGATGCTTTCAAGCCCCATAGCTGGAATTTCAATCCACTGTTGCAAACCTATGTAAACATCACTGGACGGAATACCTCCGCTTTGTCCGTTTCCAATTCAAACGTTTATACCAAAATTAAACGGGATTATTTCACCCCCAAGTATAAAGCGTATTACACACTTAATTGGTTTGGATTTAACCCCCAAGGCAGAGGCCATTACGGCAGAAGTGATAGAATGGAATTGGGATTGATGGCTATGTCTGCTACTCCGACCGCAACCGGAGGGGCAAAGCGAAAAACTACTGAAAGCAAAGAAGAAAGCAAAGCCATGAAATCAGTGATGGTTGCAGAAAGTGACGCAGCTGCCACTGAATCCCTTGCACCCCAAGCCGAAACTAAAAACAGTGATAAGGATGAAGACACCAGAGCTTCATCAAGCAAAGCCCCTGAATTCTCCCCACGCAAGAACCTAAACGAAACGGCCTTCTTCTTCCCCCAATTAAAAACGGATGAGAACGGTGCAGTAATCGTTGAGTTCACCGCTCCTGAAGCTCTAACCTCTTGGAAGTTTATGGCTCTTGCCCATAGCAAAGATTTACGCTTTGCCCAATTGGTAAAGGAAGCCGTTACCCGCAAAAACTTAATGGTAGCCCCCAATTGGCCAAGGTTCTTCAGGGAAGGCGATACCCTGGTTCTTACATCAAAAATCAACCGGACGGGCATTAGCTCTCCCCCTTCTAAAGGGGGAGTTGGAGGGGGTTTAAATACAAATTCCGATATTAGCTCTCCCCCTTTTAAAGGGGGAGTTGGAGGGGGTTTAAATACAAATTCCGATAATAGCTCTCCCCCTTCCAAAGGGGGAGTTGGAGGGGGTTTAATAATAAAAAATCCTATTTCCGGCAAAGACATCACCTCCGATTTCCTAATTTCCTCAGCAAAACCTCTTATCTCCTTAAATGAAAAAGGAGAAGGCTTAGCAACTTGGACACTCCGAATCCCAAAAGATATATCCGTAGTGGAATTAACCATTTCCGCTTCGATGGGTGACTATTCCGATGGGGAACAAATGACAATTCCGGTGGTAACTAACCGAATGCTCGTTACCGAAACTCTGCCGATGCGGATAAAGGGTGGCGAAAGCAGGGAGTTTAATTTCGAGAAACTAAGTAAATCCAACTCTCCAACCCTTAGCCACCAAAAGCTAACGGTGGAATACACTTCCAATCCGGCTTGGTATGCCATTCAGGCTTTGCCTTATTTAATGGATGGCGAAAAGGAATGTTCCGAACAGATTTTTAACCGCTATTACGCCAACAGTATCGGGACGTGGGTAGCCAATTCCAATCCGAAAATAAAAGCAGTGTTTGAGCAATGGGGAAATGCTCCGGCTTTGTTGGAAAGAGGATTGGGCGAACTGGCCGCAACTACCCCTTGGCTACAAGAAGCCCTGAACGAAACCGAACAAAAACGCAATGTGGCCCGCCTTTTCGACACCAAAAAGATGGATAGCGAATTGCAGGAAGCTATTCAGAAATTGAAGCAATTGCAGTCGCCAAACGGAGGCTTTGTGTGGTTTCCCAGCATGCCTGACGACCGCTACATAACCCAGCACATTGTGGAAGGATTTGGGCATTTGCAGCAATTGGGTCTGCTCAAACTAGAGGAAAATGCCGATGTGCAGGATATGGTCTCCAAGGCTTTGCAATACCTAAATGCCAAGCTGGTGGAGGATTATAATTGGCTGAAAAAGGAAAAGGTAAACATGGAGGAAGTGCGGGTAAACGATTTGCAATTGCATTATCTATATGCCCTAAGTTATTTTCCAGACCAGTTGTCCGAGGGTAGCTCTCCCCCTTTTAAAGGGGGAGTCGGAGGGGGTTTAAATACAAATTCCGATAAAGTACACGATTTTTATAGAAAACAAATGTCTAAATACTGGACCGAGAACTCCATTTACGGCAAAGGCTTAGTGGCCATGATTGCTCACCGCAAAGGCGATGCAAAGCTGGCTGCTGATGTAGTGAAATCCTTGAAAGAAACTGCCATCAAGAACCCCGAACTCGGGATGTATTGGAAAGCTGCAAATCAGGGATACTGGTATCAAGCCCCTGTGGAAACCAATTCGCTGATGGTGGAAGTGTTTTCGGAAGTGGGCAAAGATGCCACAGCCGTGGACGATTTGCGAACCTGGTTGCTCACCAACAAACAAACCACCAACTGGAAAAGCAGCAAAGCCACCGCCGAAGCCTGCTACGCTTTGCTATTGGGGGGCAAAGACTGGTTGACTACTGAATCCAAAGTAGAAATAAAGATTGGCAACAAAACCATAAACCCTGCTACTGATAAGGATTTAAAGACTGAGGCAGGAACGGGATACTTTAAGAAGGAGTATGCTAAAGACGAAATAAATAAAGAAATGGGTAAAATCAGCGTAATGCAGCCGAATAGCTCCCCTTTGGGGTCGGGGGCTTCTTGGGGAGCAGTTTACTGGCAGTATTATGAAAACCTCGACAAGATTAGCCCTGCCGAAACGCAGCTAAAAATCACCAAGAAACTATATGTGGAACGCAACAGCGACAAGGGAAAACAATTGCTGCTGCTCGATGCCAAAACCACCCTGCACAAAGGCGACAAGCTGAAAGTCCGCATCGAGATTTATACCGACAGGGCCATGGAATACGTTCACCTGAAAGATATGCGTGCCGCCGGGTTTGAACCCGTGGAGGCACTTAGTGGCTATCGTTGGCAGGACGGTTTGGGTTATTACCAAAGCCCGAAAGACCTCAGCACCGATTTCTTTATTAGTTACCTGCAAAAAGGCACCTACGTGTTCGAGTATCCGCTATGGGTGCAGAACAGTGGCGAATTCTCCAATGGCATCACCACCATTCAGTGCATGTATGCTCCAGAATTTACGAGTCACAGTGAGGGGGTGCGGGTGAAGGTGGAGTAAATCGAAACAAAATAACTGTATAAAATGATTTTCAATTTTCTCATGAGTCATTGAATTGAGTATCACTTATCGGGACAGACTTCTTTCAACATTCAGCAGTTGAATTATATTTTGTCAACGCTTGTAATAGCCCAATGGAGCAGCTAATTTTGCTTAGTTTGGAATTAATCCTGTTTTCGGTTAAATAGCCCTTATTGAAGAGAATATACACCTTCATTGCACTCTTAATTGTGGTGGCCCTCTGCGTTGGGTTGTGGCTTTTTCTGCGAAAATCGAATGAGGTAAGCAAACACTGCATTGCCGCAGTTTCGCAACGTAGCAGCTTAATTTTGGAGGTGCATCAGCCACAGGTGAGTTGGTCGCGGCTTACCAAAGACACCAAGTATTTTGCTTCTTTTTCGGGAATAGAATCCTTTAACACCGTCTTAGGCTTTTGCCGTTCGGCCGATAGTGTTATGAAGGCTAACCACCAATTTGCGGCAGCGTTTAATAATTCTCCACTCATCTTATCCATTACAGGTTCGGGCAGCACCGACACTGAAATGCTTCTGACTGCTAATTTCTCCGACCCAAGTTTATCGGGTGAAATGTCGGCTTTCCTTAATGGAACTTTCCCGAAAAGCGGACAGGTAAAGGAAATAGCCTTTCAGGAAAAAATGATTTACGAGGTAGCTGTTTCAATTATAATCAAGCCTTGGTATTGCTCTTCTTCCGATGGCATTTTTGTATTAAGCACTTCGCTGAAAGCCGTTCAGGACGCTTTGCTGCAAATCAATTCCAATAAAAGCATTCTCGACGACCCTTCTTTTGCGAAAGCCTATAAAGTGGCTGGGAAAAAAACCGATGCCAACCTCTTTATCAATTACAAGTCGGCAACGCAATGGGCAGGAAAATCATTGACGGACGACAGCAAGGAAGCCTTTATGGGAATGAGCGATTTTGCTTCCTGGACCGGCATTGACATTAACTTAAAACCTGAATCCATTTCGTTGAGTGGCTTTACCTGGTTGGAAAACCCGGAACAGTATATCAATAACTTTAAAGGGAAACCTATCGAAAATGCCTTGATTTCTAAACTACCCCAGAATGTTTCGGGCTTTTTCTATTTCGGAACCGAATCCTTAAAAGAATCGGGGAAAGGAATCTACAAAACCATTCATAAATCGCCCGCTCCCGACAGCCTTTCGCAGAAGTTTTTGGGATGGATGGGAAAAGAAATGGTACTTGGAATTGTAGATAATCACGACACGCTGGTAAAGGAAAATTCGCTTCTATTGGTAAGTACCCTTGATTCGGCTTCTTCGTCCGAAGGGTTGAGCAAGTTGTTTGCCACTGCCCCGCCAAGTGGAATGAAGGAACTGAACGAAACCTACAATGGAATCCCGCTTCGGAGTATGAATAATCAGGGGCTGTTTCGGAAGTTTTTCGGTTCTACTATCGGTTTGATTGAGAATAACTATTACGCACATTTCGGAAGTTTTGTGGTGTTTGCCAACAATAGCCTCACCCTTAAAAATTACATCAACTATTATCTTTCCGAAAAAACTTTGCTTAACGATGGTGCTTTTGTGAAGTTTTCCGAAAACCTGGCGGCGGGTTCAAATATGTATGTATTTAGTCGCCCTACGCCTATCGGCCGCAAAATCAGACAATACATTCTCCCGCCCTATCTCAGCATTATTTCACCCTATATCGATGCCTTGAAATCTTTCGATGGAATGGCTTTACAGTTTTCGTCACAAACCGATGGCTTTTACACGGGTGGTTTTATAAGCTTTGGCGAAACTGCAACCGATTCCACCGAAGTGACTACCGAAGGCTGGACAGCAAACCTCGATACTACGGCTACTTCTGCCCCAATAATTATTGAAAACCCCACAAGCGGCGAAGCCGAGATTATTGTACAGGACGATGCTCATAAGCTTTATTGCATCACCACTTTAGGCAGAATAAAATGGACGGTTAATTTGAAAGAAGCTATTGTGGGTGAGTTGCGGCTGCTGAAAGAGTTTAGCGGGAAGAATGCCGCCTTGGTAGGTTCAACCCACAATGCTATTCATGCCATAGGTTTGGATGGAACGGAGGTTTCGGGTTATCCGGTAAATCTGGATGCTAAAACCACTTCGGGGCTATCGGTTTTTGATTACGATAATAAAAAGGAATACCGATTGGTATATGCCTGTGCGAATGAAAAATGTTACAACCTCGACAAGCATGGGAAAACCGTAAAAGGATGGGGTTTGAATAAGTTGAATGAGGATGTTTCCCATACCATTCGCCATGTTCAGGCCGGAACCAAGGACTTTTTGTTTATGATAGATGATGAAGGCAAAGTGAAAATCTATGACCGCCAAGGCAAAAAGAAAACGGAAACCAAGGAGAAGTTTGAGCTTTCGGTAAATAATACCGTGTATGCACATTCGGGCAAAAACGCCAAACAAACCGGACTATATTTCACTATTGCTGATGGTACTATTATATATGTAGGTTCGGATGGTAAGGCCGAGAAAATCAACATCAAACCCTTCACCGAAAATCATCACTTCATAGCCGAGGATTTAGACGGCGACGGAAACGTGGAATTTGTGTTTATCGACTTAAACGAACTGCACATTTTTAACCGTCAAAAGAAAGAAATAGGAACCTACAAATGGGACGAAGAAATTCATTTCGCACCGCAAATAATTAAGCAAAATGCTTCCAAATCTTTTGTTGGAATTGTGTCGGGCGAAAGCCAACAAGTATATTTGTTTGGATACGATGGTCAATTGGCGGAATCGTTCCCACAAAGCGGATCGACACCTTTTGCTGTGAAGTTCAAAGAAGGGAAACCTGAATTGGTTATTACCACTGATGGTAAAAAGGTGTTGAAGATTTGGGGCGGAACCGAATCTAAGGTAGAGTAATTCCCGGATTACTTCAATTCCACCACCTTCACCGATTTCAAATCATCGGAATCTGCATTCAATCCTTTCCAAACATTGGAAACCTCTTCAATTCTTTGTCGCTGAACAAAATATTGACCGCCGCTATTTAAAGTAATTTTCCTTAACGAAACATTGAAGTGCCCACTTCCGGATTCACCAAAAGCAAACTTTGAATATTTTGGAAAAGCACTCTCCTTTTTCATATTCGGAAGCCAATTGAGGTAAGTTAACTTTACATTTTGATTGTTCAATGAAAAGCCGATGGCGGCAAAATGAAAGGCTTTGCTTAGCGAAAGTTCAATTTTGCTAAAAACCATAAACTCAGTTAGCGAATCATATCCGATGATGGGAACTGAAATTTCTGTGGGTGTAGTCTTCTTATCCCAAGAAAAGGATTTATTGATTTTCAATTCCTTTGATTCCAGTTTCGGGGAAGCCAAAACCATATAACTCACTGTTAAATTATAATTCACACCGTTATTAAACCATGGACATTCCAAGGTTTGACAATTAAAATCAATAGCAGCCTTTATATGAATTCGCACACTTGGCTTTAAGACAATACTATCTATTTCTAAGGAAAAGAATTCCAATTTATCGGCATTTACATTGGCCTTCATATCAAATCCATTCAGGAAAGCAGTAAATGACATTTCCTTATCAAAATCCGGAATTGGAATTTCAACCCATTTGCCATTTACTATTTGCTGCTTTTCCTTTCCTTTTAAAGATAAGGACACCGTATCGGAATGATACCACAAATCAGGGGTAGAAATTTTAAGGTAATGCGAGGTATATCTTCCTATATCGGGGCCGGTGCCGGTTGCGGAACTATGAATATTTACCGTTTTTTCGGGCTGCTGGAGGTAGTAATCCCCCATTCGGTTCCAGCGGTGATTGTAGGTCCAATAGTGTTCAAAACCTTGCCAGACGATAGCGGTATCTGAAACCGGGGATTGTGCCATAGCAGAGCCGCCCCAAAACAACAGCACCAAAATGCCCCAACCTTTGCCCAATTTACGCCTCATTTTGCCTATAAATCACCCAAGTGGAACATCCGAAATATACAAAATAGCTTAGGTTGAATGCCGCCGGTGCCAAGATGCTTCCCAAAGGCGGGAAAAACAAATAGGTGGAGGCCAAGGCTATATAAATGGAAACCGGATTGCAATAAACCATCCAAATCGGTAGGCTGCTAGGCTTGCGAAAAATGGCCATGGAGAAAATGGCCGATACTAAAACGTGCAACAGCACCGATAGCCCTGAAAAGGTGTCGAGCAACAATCGTAGATAGTTTAAGTAAAGAAAGTTTTCCTGTTTGATGGCTAATCCCATGGCACCAAACATAGCATGCACCACCACCCCGATGCAGCAAAAATAAATAGCGATTCCGAAGCCCAGCTTAGCAATGCCGGGATGGCGTTCGTAAATCAATTGATAAACTTGCCAAAGCCCAAATAGCACCAAGGGAATAAACAGCACCCCAAGAAAAGAGCCGCAAACCAACCGCACAGGACTAATATCCACCATAAAGCTATAATCACCGGTGAGGTAACTCACATCGGGGTTATAGAGCAGCAACACATCGCCACATGCACCCAATGCCGAGCCTATCAAGGCTATAATTCCCCATTGAATGAGTTTTGCTTTTGAGGGTTTGGTGGTTGCCATTTTGGTTGGAATTCTAATTTCCACAAAACTGCAAATAAATTGTATGCCATGAACTTTGCAATGGCTAAAACAATTCTCAATGTGCTAGAGCATTCTAATTGTAGCTTAGCACTGAGTTAATACGTAAGGTCAATTGCGATTTCAAAATTTACATTTTACGTTTGGCTAATCCTGCTTGAAGATCAGAAATTAGTCTTGAAATACTTTCAATCATCAATTGTAAATTAATTTGATACAATACCCCTCATCACCGAAATATTGCCCGGCAATGTGATGAAGTTTCGGTTCGATAACATTCACCTTCCCGATAGCCTCAGCAACGAACCGCAAAGCCACGGCTATTTTATTTATGAAGTGCAGCAATTTCCTAACCTTACCCAAGCCACTCAAATAAGAAATACTGCCTACATCTATTTTGATTTCAACCCTCCTATTGTTACCAACACCGTGCTAAACACTATTGATTTAAGCATTGGCATTCCCGAAATACAAAAACCAAGTATTTCGGTTTTCCCAAATCCAGTATCTAACGAACTAACACTTTCGGTTGGGAACATTCCGGTGGATTCAAAGTATCAAATTCTGAATATTCTTGGTGAGGAAGAAGCCACAGGAAAACTCAGCGGCAAAACCACCAAGGTAAATACTTCCGGTTTTAAAGCTGGAATATATGTGATGCGGGTGGGTGGAAGTGCCGTGAAGTTTGTGGTGGGGAGGTAGGTCTGGTTCGAACCAAATCAATACTCACTCTCAAGCAAGACCCTTTGCCCATGTTGTTTACCCAACAAAGTGGCAAAATGGATAACAGTAATTCCAATAAAGGAATAGGATTGCACATCAATTTCGCAGGAATGATTCAAAATTGAATTGCATTTTGATGAAATTTGAAATATTTCTATTTTTGGTTGATTTTTTAACCAAGTAGTTTTAAATCCACCCAATTGCAGCAACAATGAAAAAAGTAATCTCTTTTGCCTTTCTATTTGTGTTTCATCTTAATTTATTGGATGCCCAAAGTTGTGATGATTGTCGCTATTTGTCGCCTGTGTTCGACTCGGTCACTATACTGACGGTTCAATTTGGTTACGGAATGAATATTGATGGACAAGACCAACAACTATTTATGGATGTTTATCAGCCCTTTGGCGATACCTTGACGAATAGGCCGGTAATGATTTTTGCTTTTGGCGGAGGTTTTGTTCAAGGCAGTCGAAACGATTGGTATGTGAAAGAAGTCTGCAATCATTTTGCCCGTTCCGGATATGTAAGCCTAGCCCCCGATTATCGTTTGGGTATTGATTATCTCGAAATCTTGCAATTGCAGCACATGAAAATATTTTTCCGCCCCATGAGTCTTGCTTAACCTGACCAGACAACTAGCTGTAAACAAACGGGGCAGCTTTTAACAAGGTATAAATGAAATGGAGGTGTGCTTCGTCCGAAAGTGGAGTGCTTAATTTGATACTTTAGTGCCTCGAATGACCATTTGCGAGCCTCCAATTCTTCAATCTTCCCAACGTTAGTCGCATTGAAACTTCAAATCGGCAGTCAAGAAAAAGCATTATACTAGTGCTATCAAACTCTGATTTTGCTAATCTTTGCAAAATCAATAGTGCTATGTAATTACCATAATTGAATATTCAAGCCATTGTGCAAAACTATATCCTCAAAAAATGACCAAAAAACTACTCTCCATTTTTATTTTACTTGTTGTTTATCAATTTTCTAATGCCCAAACTACCAACACCAACATTAGTAATGGAATACTTTTTAATGGCGAACCCTATCTTGCAATCAATCCAACCAATAATCAAAATTTAGTTTCTGCATGGATGAGCCTAGGCCTCTCAAATGGTCAATATCGCATTGCTATAAAAACAAGGACAAGTTTTGACGGGGGCACCTCATGGAGCACAGCAAACATACTTCCTCATTTTGGGGCAGGCTTTGGTTCTGCCGATGTATCCATGGCGTTTGATAAAAATGGATTGCTTTATATTTCTTACATAGACTACAAACAAGCTCCCGACAGTGGCGGCATTTATGTGGCCCGTTCATTTAATGGTGGCTTGAACTGGGACACCCCCACAAAGGCTTTCGATATGTATGATGTTGCCGCCAAACGACCCATCGACAGACCTTGGCTAGTGGTGGACAAATCAAACACAGTAAATTCGGGAACGCTATACATCACCACCAAGCCGGCACCTTGGATTGCCCCACCTAATCGCAATTACTTTAAAGTTTCTGCTGATAGCGGACATACCTGGACATCTATTGCAAACGTAGATGGAGGAACTCATTTAGTAGGGAATTTAATTGCTCAGCCTATGGCTGCTCCTACCACCACCGTAAATGGAAATTTTTGTGCTGCATATCCAAGTTATGTAGCGTCTCAAAACACTTATCCGGCATACTATCTCGCAAAATCAAGCAATATGGGCCAAACATTTTCTTACACTACAATTTTCTCAGGTTTGGTTACCCCAATTGACACAAATTTTAAAAGTGGTTATCGTTTAGCCGCCAGCCCAATTGACAGTAATAAATTAGTTTTTTTAATTCCAAGCGGAACAAACGGAGACCTTGATATATTGGCTCATCATAGCAACGATGGTGGGCAAACTTGGAGCAATAGCATTCGGGTAAACGATGATGCACTTTCCAATGGAAAAGCACAAGACATGGTTTGGGGTGCATATAATGAACAAGGTAATTTAGTTGTTACTTGGCGAGACCGACGTAATTCAACTGCCGACGGATTTTGGAATGCCGGATATGATTTTTACTACACAACAAGCACAGACAACGGACAAACATTTTCTGCAAATCAAAAATTAACAAGCCAATATGTAGCTTTTGATACCATTCTTACCCAAAGTGGAAACGATATGATGGGTTGCGTTTATAGTGGCGATACCCTCTTCTCCGCATGGGGCGATACAAGAACAGGTAAAATGAATATTTTCTTTTCAAAAACTATAGCAAGCACAAACACCAATGTTGGTCTTACTTTGTTAACCAGCGAACAACCACAATTGACCATATTTCCTAACCCGGCAAATGATTATTTGAATGTAATCATTTCAGCCGAAATGATTGGAAAAGAAGTTTTTGTTTATGATGCAAGTGGTAAAAAAATAGCTACTCAACCTATTACAGACACCAACATCAAAATCAACACGCATACCTTTTCGAAAGGAGTTTATTTTCTAAAAATTGAAAATGAAATAAAAAGATTCCTAAAGGATTAAATTAAGGAATTTAAAGCATGGGGTCAATTGATAAAACACATCTTCGGACGCACAGAAGAGCTACCCAATTGTTCAAAGTTTTTCACACCGCTATCATTTTTACTTTCTCGTTTTGTTTCATCCAACCCCGCACCAAGTCTGTTGCATCGGGGTAACGGTAATCTCTCCGCACCATGCCACGGATATCCTCACGACCTGTAACCGAATCGGAAACATCGAAATAACCGTGACCGAAATACTGGCCATCTTCCATATAAATAATCGCCCGCTCGTCTTGGTTTCGGCCCTTGTCGAATAGTACAAAGGTTTCGTGCGGAAGGGCGTAATCTGCTAAAATCCGCTTTGCCCGCAAATTATAGGTTTCGGGTTCTTCTTCACCGTTACAAATACCGTTGCATTTCTTTATATGGTGGTTAAAACAGACCGAATCCTCATCCGTAAGGTGGCAATACCGCATACAAAGCGTGTTATCTTCCAACCATCTATCCAACTTCTCCTTTGCACCGGCATATCCCACGAACAACTGCAAAGGCTTGTTGGCTTCGTCGGCGGCGACAATCTTAAAGTGAATAATCCCATCCGCCACCCAAGTATCAATGGCGTGGGTAAACGAATCGGCCTTCCGCACTTTGTTGTACCGCGGTTTGTATTTCTTAATCTCTGCCGATTCCACCAGCAGGGCAACCAATTCGCTTCCGGTTTCCACAAAATCCACGTTCATTAACTCGTTCAACATCTTCTTCCGCTTGGGTTCGTCGGTGCCGAAATGCTGGATGGCCCGTTGGTACATGTTCCGACTTTTGCCGATATAGAGTATCTCCCTATCCTTGCCCAAGAAATAGTACACGCCGCACTCCTCGGGCAGCTTCTTCAAAATGTATTCCTTGATGGCGTCAACTTTCCGCTTCATGATTTTATCCACCCCTATGTTCTTGTACTGCGGATGGGTTGATTTCACTTGCATGAGTAAATCAAACAATTTGGCGGTAGCTTCTGTGTCGCCCAAGGCCCGGTGCCGATCGGTTATTTCAATACCCAACGATTCGCACAATACGCCCAAGCTGTACGACCGTTTGCCGGGAATTAGCTTTCGGCTCAACCGAACCGTACAGAGCGTTTCCCTTCGAAACTTGTAGCCAAGCGACCTGAATTCCTCCTGAACGAAACCATAATCAAACCCCACATTGTGGGCAACGAAAATATGCCCCTCCGTCAGTTCCAAAATGCGTTTTGCTACCTGCGGAAAGGTGGGGGCATCGGCCACCATATCGTTCGTTATCCCCGAAATGCGGGTGAAATAAGTGGTAATGGTACATTCAGGATTGATGAGGGTGCTCCATCGCTCCACCACTTGTAATCCATCATGCACCAAAATGGCGATTTCGATGATACGACCCCGCCTCATTTCAAATTTGCCCCCGCAGGTTTCTATGTCAACAATGGCAAACATTTATTCCATCTTTCTTTGAATTTCTTTTACCTCCACTTGCAATCCGTGGAGCATGGCCAAAATGCTGTTTTGGTTCAGTTCTTCGGCAGCGTATTGGCCTATGTTTATGGCACAAGTATATTCCCACAGTTCCAATACTTCTTCTAACATTACTTCATAAGGCCGATAGGTTTTATTGTCCGAGTGTAGGTTTAGCACTGAAGGTTTCTTTTTATCCTTTTCCACCCGTTTATACACAATCCCATCCGATTTCGTAACAACGATATACGTTGCTTTATCCTTTACCTCCCTAAACGATTCCACATATTTACACACTACAAAACTGCCATCTTTAAGCGGCGGCATCGAATCTCCCACTATCGGAAAAGCCCGATGTTTCCCCGTGGGAACAAAAGGCAACTTCATACTAAGCAATTGCTCAATAAATTCAGGGTCGGAATAGCCAGATACATAACCCGCCCTTGCTTTTAAAGGAACTATTTCAATTAGGTCGTTCCCTTGCTTGTCCACTTGAATAGGAAAAAGTAAACGGTTTTTACCCACCATCATCAAATTGCTGGGATTTTCCATTTTGCCTAAATCAGCACCAATCAAAGCATCCACCGCAATATGAAAGTGCCTCGAAATCTTTAACAGCATTTCAATAGGTGGTTCACTTCGCCCTTCTTCATACGAGCCAAGCCGTGAGCGGCCAATTTCCAGTTCGTCAGCCATTTGTTGTTGCGACAGCTTTCGCATAGTCCGCAAGAGGGTCAGGTTTTTAGAAATATTATTCATAATACTACAATTTGTGGCAAACATATACTATAATTTGTAGCGAACTTTGCAGAGAAGAAAAAAGTATTGAGTAGTCGGTATTGGGTATTAAGATGGCTACCGCCCGCATTTTTTCATTACTCAATACTCTTTACTCACTACTAACATGCCCTCCCGCACCATCGTTCACTTCGACCTCGACACCTTCTTCGTGTCCGTGGAGCGGCTCAAAGACAGTTCCCTAATCGGCAAGCCTGTTATTGTCGGCGGTTACGGAGATAGGGCGGTGGTTGCTTCCTGTAGCTACGAAGCCCGAAAGTTTGGTGTTCACTCTGCTATGCCGGGCCGATTAGCCAAGCAGCTATGCCCCGATGCCATCTTCGTTCGAGGCGATATGGAAGAATATTCCAAAGCTTCTAGAGAAGTAACAGAAATCATTGAATCCAAAGCCCCCGTGGTAGAGAAAGCAAGCATTGATGAGCATTACCTCGACATCACCGGCATGGACAAGTTCTTTGGTTCTGCCAAGTGGACGCACGAACTAAGGGAAACCATTATTAAAGAAATGGGGCTTCCCATTTCTTATGGGCTCTCCATAAACAAGACTGTGGCAAAGGTTGCTACAGGAGTGGCCAAGCCAAACGGTGAAAAAGCCGTGGACTATGGCACCGAGAAACCTTTCTTGGCTCCCATGCCCATCAATAAAATTCCCATGATTGGCGAGAAAACCGCAACTACGCTTCGCCAAATGGGCATCCAGAAAGTCGGCACCGTGCAAGAAATGCCCAGCGAACTTCTGCATAAAGCCTTTGGGGAAAACGGCATTGCCATTTGGCAGAAGTGTAACGCCATCGACAACACCCCCGTCCAGCCCTATCGGGAGCATAAAAGCATCAGTACCGAAACCACCTTCCACCAAGACACTACCGACATCCAGGCCCTCCGCCAAACCCTCATTCTAATGGTGGATAAGCTCTGCTTCGAGTTGCGTTCCCAACGCCGCGTCACGGGCTGTGTTACCCTCAAAATCCGCTACACCGATTTTGAAACCCACACCTTTCAAGCCAGGATAACCTACACTTCATCAGACCATATTCTTGTCCAGAAGATTTTAGAACTCTTCCAAAAGAATCATTCTCGCCGTGTGCTTATTCGTCTCATCGGCATCCGATTTACACATTTGGTATCGGGTTTCCATCAAATCAACTTGTTTGAAGACACCAGCGAATTATTTGGGCTCTATCAAGCAATGGACAAAATCAGAAAACGCTTCGGAGTGGATGCTGTGATGAAAAGTATCGGAGTTAAATAACGATGGGAAACTATTTAGCCAACTTCAAACCCTTTATGAATTTAAAATCTTTCGTGTTAAAGGTCAAGAGTCGAGCATCGTGTTCGAGGCAGGTGGCGGCTATAAAGGCATCAGGCATTAGCAATTGTCGGGTGGCAGTATTGTATTCCTTGATCAGCCTAATAGTCGTATGGGTAATGACTTTATTAATTTCCACAAAATCAGCATCGTTCAAAATATCATTCACTGCTTTTTTCTTTTTTGCATTGGTTGCTCCCACATACAATTCAGCTACCGTAATGGCTGAAACGGCCAATTCGTTACAATATTTTTTAATCAAACTCTTTGCTATTTCATTGTCGCGAATAGCCGAAATCAATATATCTGTATCAGCTACTACCATTGGGCCTTTTTGCGGTTGCTCATTGCTCTTAATTCAGAGGCTTCTATATCCCAATCGGGGCAACTACCAAAGTAGGCAAAGGTTGGCTTCTTCTTTTTCTTCTGCTCCGTCTTTTCTTCTGCCTTGGGTATGCTCACTTCCACAAAATCCAAATCCTTTAAGAACGCTACAAAGTGCTTGGCTTTGCTATCGTCCACAGTTATTTGTAAATCCATTGTTATCGTTTCTAAATTTTTCGATACAAATATACATTAAATCAAAATCCCACCTACTCTGTTATTGCCATTTTTCAAGCTTTAATTATGAAAGTTAATCCTGAACACCATAATTATCCCCGATAGTTTCGGGGTTACATTGCCTTCCTGAATCGTTAAAAAATGATACTGAACGCCCATAGCTTTTACAGTTTGCGGTATGGAACGCTTTCCATTCCCGACATCGTTGATGACATTAAAGCCGGTGGCTACGATTCGGCAGTCCTTACCGACATCAACAACTCCACCGGAGTATTGGAATTTGTAAGAGAATGTCAAGGGAAAGGTATTCGCCCCATTGCAGGAATGGAGTTTCGGGAAGGTGCTATCCGGTATATTGCGATAGCAAAAAACAATGCGGGATTCAGAGAAATAAACGACCTTCGAACAGATTGCAATCTAAAGGAGAAGCCGATTCCTGATCGGCCTCTGCTGGAGAATGCCTTTGTGGTTTATCCGTTTGGAACCATTAAGCCTGCCCAGCTTAATGATGCAGAGTTTATCGGGATTCAGCCATACGCTGTGAACAAATTGGTTTCGGTTCCGAAGACCCTCCTTCACAAGTTTGTTATTCTTCACCCCATCACCTTCAAAGATGCTCACGGGTTTGAAGTTCACCAAAAGCTACGAGCCGTTGGTGAAACCAAGCTCCTTTCCCAACTCACTCCCGCCGACATTGCCCATCCTGCTGATTGCCTGCTCCCACTTCCAAACCTGTTGGCCATTTTCAAAGACTATCCGCAAATAATTGAAAACACAAAGAACTTGCTGGATTCCTGCGGTTTTGAGTTTGACCTCAAGGAACATAAAAACAAAAAGATATTTACCCATTCTTTGGCGGAGGATAAAACGCTGCTTTCCAAATTAGCTTTCGAGGGGGTGGGAAATCGTTACGGAAATGAGGATAGAGAAGCGAGAGAACGCGTGGAAAAGGAATTGGCCATTATTGACACCCTTGGGTTCAACGCCTATTTTCTTATTGCTTGGGATATTTGCCGCTATGGCTCGTCCAAGGGAATTTACCACGTGGGGCGGGGAAGCGGGGCAAACAGCATCGTATCTTATTGCATTGGAATCACCGATGTGGATCCCATTGAACTCGACCTCTACTTCGAACGCTTCCTGAACCCCAAACGCAAGTCGCCGCCCGATTTCGACATAGATTTCTCCTGGAAAGACCGCGACGACATATATCGCTACATCTTCAGCAAATATGGAACCCGCCACACCGCCTTGCTGGGAACCGTTAGCACCTTTCGCGATAGTTCTATTATTCGGGAGTTGGGGAAAATATATGGCCTGCCCAAAGCCGATATTGACCGCTTGGTGGACGAGCCCAACTCCCCCTTGAACGACAACATTCTGTGCCGAAACATAATGTCCTATTACAAATCTATTGCTGATTTTCCAAACCTGCTCAGCATTCATGCAGGAGGTGTGCTGATTACTGAAGAGCCTATTACGTCCTACGTTTCGGTGCATCTTCCGCCGAAAGGCTTCCCCACCGTGCAGTTTGATATGTATGCTGCCGAAGATTCAGGCTTGGACAAACTGGATATTTTGAGCCAGCGGGGCATAGGCCACATCAACGAAGCAGTGGAAATAATCCAAGAGAACAGAGGCGTATCGGTAAATGTGTTTGAGATAGAGAAATTTAAAAAAGACCCGCTTTTGAACCAACAACTCAAGGAGGGCAATAGCATCGGCTGTTTCTACATCGAATCTCCTGCTATGCGGGGATTGTTAAAAAAGCTGGGCTGTTCCGACTACCTCACTCTCGTTGCGGCCAGTTCCATTATCCGCCCCGGAGTAGCAAAATCGGGAATGATGAAAGCCTACATTTCTCGGTTCCACCATCCCGAAACAGCAGAGTATCTGCATCCCATCATGAAAGAGCAACTTCAAGAGACTTTTGGTGTGATGGTGTATCAGGAAGATGTGCTGAAAATTGGCCACCATTTCGGCGGCCTCGATTTAGCCGATGCCGATGTGCTTCGCCGCATGATGAGTGGCAAAAGCCGAAACATTAAGCACCTAAAGGAAATCGAAGGGAAATATTTCGCCCATACCAATAAAATGGGCTATCCGGAACATATTGCCAAAGAGGTGTGGCGGCAAATAGAATCCTTTGCCGGATACAGTTTCAGCAAAGCCCACAGTGCCAGCTATGCGGTAGAAAGCTATCAAAGCCTATTCCTCAAAACCTACTTTCCGGTGGAGTTTATGGTTGCCGTTATCAACAATTTTGGCGGCTTCTACCGCGGATGGGTGTATGTGAACGAAGCTAGAAAGGTGGGAGGCATCATTCACTTGCCATGCGTTAACCATAGCCGATACTATACTACTGTGTATGAAAAGGATATTTATTTGGGCTTTGTTCATCTCCAAAGCATGGAGCAAAAGCTTGGGCAGAGCATAGAAACGGAACGGAAACGGAACGGAAATTTCCAAAGTTTGGAAGATTTCTATCTCCGGATTAAACCCAAATTCGAGCAACTAACCATTCTTGTACGCATTGATGCTTTTCGGTTCACAGGCAAAAACAAAAAAACACTTTTGTGGGAAGCCCATTCCCTGTTTACTCCCAACAGGCCCCTAAGAGAAACCTCCTTTCTATTTGCCGAACCCACTAAAACCTATTCCCTCCCAACCTTTCCCATTAACCCTTTAGAATCTGCATACGATGAACTGGAACTCTTGGGCTTTGTAGTCACATTATCAGAATTTGATATGCTTTGCACTAAATACCGTGGCGACGTTCTGACCAAAGATCTTTTGTCGCATTTGGGTCGAACTGTTCGCATGGTGGGAAACTATGTCGCCTACAAAGGAGTCCGCACTGTAAAAGGAACCAATATGGCTTTTGGTACTTTTCTCGATACGGAGGGTGAATTCTTCGATACCGTTCATTTTCCCCAGTCCCTCACAGCATATCCCTTTCGGGGCAGGGGCTGCTATTTGATTCAAGGCAGAGTGGTAGAGGAATTTGGCTTTCCTAGCGTGGAAGTGGAGAAGATGGCGAAGTTGCCGATTAAGGGAGATCCGAGAAGTTCGTAATAAAACTGACCCCTCGCAAAAACTTTCAAATGAAAGGCTTTTTATTTAGCAATAAATCTTGTATTTATCTGCGAGCTGCAATCAATTTGCATTAGGCATTTTGAAACCAAAAACGAATAAATAATATTTAGCGAAAATTCGCTGGCTATCAAAAATTGAATATTTTTGCACCGTAAATTAATTCGATGTCTGCCACAACACTTGCCTCGGGAGTTGAAATTAAAGCTCCGCTTTCCCCCCAATATCTCGAAATCCTAACACCCGAAGCCATTAAGTTTCTTTCCGAGCTTCACCGCAAGTTCAATAGCCCTCGCTTAGCCCTGCTTCAAGCCCGCGAAGAACGTCAGCTTAAAATAAATGCAGGAGAGTTGCCTAATTTCTTAGAAGAAACAGCCGCTGTTCGCAATTCGGATTGGACAGTAGCCCCAACTCCCGCCGACCTCAACGACCGCCGAGTAGAAATTACCGGCCCCGTTGAACGTAAAATGATCATTAATGCTTTGAATAGTGGAGCTAAAGTATTTATGGCTGATTTTGAAGACAGCAATTCGCCAACGTTTACGAATAACCTTGATGGACAAGTAAACCTTAGAGATGCTGTTCGAAAAACAATTTCCTTTTCAAATCCCGATGGAAAATCCTATAAACTGAATGAAAATGTAGCCACCTTAGTAGTTCGTCCGCGTGGATGGCACTTAGTTGAAAAGCATTTCTTGGTAGATGGTGAGCTAAGTTCAGGTTCGCTTTTCGACTTTGGTTTGTATTTCTTCCACAACGCAAAAGAATTGCTAAGTCGTGAAAGCGGTCCCTATTTCTACCTACCCAAAATGGAAAGCCATTTGGAGGCACGCCTTTGGAACGATGTATTTGTATTTGCTCAAGATTATTGCAGTGTGCCTCAAGGGTCGGTTCGTGCTACGGTACTCATCGAAACCATTTTGGCCGCATTTGAAATGGACGAAATCCTTTACGAACTTCGTAACCACTCGGCAGGATTAAACTGTGGCCGTTGGGATTATATTTTCAGTTTCATCAAAAAGTTCAGTCGCCGCGACGATTTTATTCTTCCCGACCGCTCATTAGTAACAATGGGTACACATTTCTTGAATAGCTATTCTTTATTAGCTATCAAAACTTGCCACAAACGCAATGCTCATGCCATTGGAGGTATGGCGGCCTTTATTCCGGTGAAAAATGACGAAGCAGCAAACAATAATGCTTTCGCAAAAGTTCGTCAGGATAAGGAGCGTGAAGCTAAAAACGGCCATGATGGCACCTGGGTAGCACACCCCGGTTTGGTTCCTGTGGCTTTAGAGATATTTAATCAGTATATGCCTCAGCCGAACCAAAAAGACAAGAAATTAGCTGATGTTACCATTACTCAAGCTGATTTGTTGCAATTGCCCGAAGGACAAATTACCGAGGAAGGTTTCCGTTCGAATATTGATGTAGCCATTCAATACCTCGAAGCATGGTTGAGAGGTTCGGGTTGTGTGCCATTATATAATCTAATGGAAGATGCAGCAACAGCCGAAATCAGTCGAGCACAAGTATGGCAATGGATTAGTCACAATGCTAAACTTTCAGATGGTCGCACCATTACCAAAGAACTTTACAAGGAAATTCTTCCTATCCAAATAGAAAAAATTAAGGCATCTGTTGGTGAACAGAAATTCAACAATGGGAAATTCAAACAAGCCATTGAGCTTTTTGATACCCTCGTTACAAGCGAAGAATTTTCTGAGTTTCTAACACTCGGAGCTTATGATTTATTGGTTTAAAGTTACAAGTTTAATGTTTAAAGTTCCTGACGGATTCTGAGATAACAGTTATAAATTATGGCACTTATTACACGGTTTGAAGATATGGTTGCTTGGCAAAAAGCAAGGCTTTTGTCAAACAACATTTATAAACTTACCCGAAAACAAGAATTCTCGAAAGACTTTGAACTTAAAAATCAAATTAGGAGTGCAGCAATTTCAACAATGTCAAACATTGCAGAAGGATTTGAACGTGGAGGTAACAAGGAGTTTATGCACTTTCTGTCAATTGCAAAAGCTTCGGCAGGTGAAGTACGTTCACAACTTTATGTTTCTTTAGATGAGAAATGTATAGATGAAACTGAATTCCAACACAACTGTAATTTATGTCTGGAAACCAGTAAATTGATAGCTGGATTTGCAAAATATTTACAAGAATCCGACATAAAAGGAACGAAATTCAAAACCCCAACAAAACCTGAACTTTAAACCATAAACTTTTAACTCTAAACTATCTCCAATCCACAATAAACTTTAAACCAGTAACTTTAAACTAAAATAAACAAAAATGACAAAACAAGAAAAAATCAACGCCCTTGTTAATGACTGGGCAACAAACCCACGCTGGAAAGGCATCGAACGTCCTTACACAGCTGAAGAAGTAGTAACCTTAAAGGGCAGCTATGACATTGACTACACTATCGCTCGCCTTGGTGCTGAGCGTTTGTGGGACAAACTGAACAGCCAATCATGGGTTGCCGGATTGGGTGCTTTAACCGGAAATCAAGCTATCCAGGAAGTGCAAGCCGGATTAGAAGCCATTTATTTGAGCGGCTGGCAAGTTGCTGCTGATGCTAACCTTAGCGGCGAAATGTATCCTGACCAAAGTTTGTATCCAGCCGACAGCGTTCCTGCTGTTGTTCGCCGGATTAACAAAGCTCTTTTGCGTGCTGACCAAAATCAATCGGTGGCAGGCGAAGGAAACGTTCATTGGTTAGTGCCAATCGTTGCGGATGCTGAAGCCGGTTTCGGTGGTAATCTCAACGCTTTTGAGTTGATGAAACAAATGATTGAAGCAGGTGCATCGGGTGTTCACTTTGAAGACCAACTTTCTTCTGCTAAAAAATGCGGACACTTGGGTGGAAAGGTTCTTGTTCCTACACAGGAAGCTATCAACAAACTGATTGCTGCTCGTTTGGCTTCTGACGTTATGGGTGTGCCTACTTTGTTGGTTGCTCGTACTGATGCTGATGCTGCAAACTTAATCACTAGCGATATTGATGATCGCGACAAACGTTTTGTTACTGGCGAACGTTCGAATGAAGGGTTCTACTACGTTAATTGTGGTTTGGAACAAGCTATCGACCGTGGATTAAGCTATGCTCCCTATGCTGACCTTATTTGGATGGAAACAGGGAAACCTGATATTGAAGAAGCAAAAGCATTTGCACAAGGTATTCACGCTCGTTTCCCGGGCAAAATGTTGGCTTATAACTGTTCGCCTTCGTTTAACTGGGCTTCTAAATTAAGCGTTGCCGAAATGGAAACTTTCCGTGAGCGTTTAGCTGATCTTGGTTTCAAATTCCAATTTATTACTCTTGCAGGGTTCCATGCCTTGAACACGAGTATGTTTGAATTGGCTCTTTCGTATAAAAAACGCGGAATGGCCGGATACAGCGAATTGCAAGAAAAAGAATTTGCTCTTCAAAAAGAAGGTTTTAAAGCGGTGAAACACCAAACTTTTGTAGGTACCGGATATTTCGATGCTGTACAAAACGTTGTGAGCCGTGGTTTATCTTCCACAGGAGCTTTAAAAGGAAGCACTGAAGAAGAACAATTCCACTAGGAGTCAAACCCTCTGAACAAAAAAGCCCACCAACTGAGAAGTTGGTGGGCTTTTTTATTCGAAGGGTTTACAATTACAGTTATACCGGAAGTTACTTTTTACTATTATTAGCCTGAAAAATGGTATAGTTTCCAGCAGGATAACTCTGCTATTTACCGCAATTACAACTCGGCGAAAACATTGCATCTACATTAGCAGGTAAGTTTTTCCGTATTTCATCCTGTTGGGTATCGTTAAGCAAAATCACTCTGAAGTCCATTTTCTTTAGAGCCTTAAACTGTTTGAATTCGGCTGGTACAGTGGCTATTTCGTTGCTCCATATATCAATGAACTCGAGTTTTTCCATTGTGGCTAATTCTTTGGGAAGTTCCACAATTTCGTTCTGACTAATGATGAGCGATTTGAGATTCTTTAACCGTGCCACTTCTGCATTCACATATTTAAGTTTGTTTTTGGCAAAACTCAGGCGTTGCAGATTTTCTAATTTAGCCACATTGCTCGGTATTTCGGTAAATTTGTTCCGGGCAAGAATCAACTCCTGCAAATTTTTAAACCCAAAAACAGCTTCTGGAATATCCGACAATCCTTTGCCTTTCAGGTGCAATCGATATACTTTGTCGGGATTTACCAAGGCTTCCTTTAGACTGTAAAACACCTCAGCACCCTCTAATTCCAGCGAATCGAGCAGCGGGGTACTTTGTGCACCCACCGAAAATTGAAATGTTACAAGAAAGATTAAAGAAGCAAAGTGGGCTTTCATTTTTAGAAAAGCAAAAATACGGTTTTGTTGGCACACTAGTAAGGCCATTACCAATGTGCCAAAAAATGCCACTCCTCCAGATTAAAATCTATCTCCCCTCTTCTAACTTCACTGCGGTTGTTCCGATTATTTTTGTTACGATTATTTTGCTATTTCCAAATTCATTGAGATTATATATAAGTATATTTATTCGATTACCTATTCTTATATATTTGTAGAAGTTAAATTCTAATCCTCCACATTATGAAATCACCCTTATACTTATTGCATAGTTTAGGGATAAGCCTAGTGCTTTCCTTCACCTTTTATTTTGGTATGGCACAAAATGTGAACATTCCCGATGTTTCATTTAAAGCAATATTGCTAAGCAATGCCGCTATAAATACAGATGGCAATGGAGCAATAAGTATAGCAGAAGCAGCTGCTTTTACTGATACTATTGATGTGAGCAGTGCCGGTATTACTGACCTTACGGGTATTGAAGCCTTCACAGCTTTACGAGGTTTAATTTGCCGGTATAATCATAATCTCACAACACTTGATGTGTCGACTAATACTGCTTTACGCCATTTAGATTGTTTTAGTGGCAGACTTACCAGCCTAAATCTATCAAACAATGCATCCATCACATTTTTAAATTGTAGCTTCAATCAATATCTCACAAATTTGGATGTTTCAGTTTGCACTGCTTTAACAAGTTTATCCTGTAATTCAAACCAACTCTTCAGCCTTGATGTGTCAGCCAATTCTGCTTTTAAGAAATTAGATTGCAGTTCAAATCAACTTACCAGTTTAAATTTGAAGAATGGAAACAACCTTAATTTAAGTACTTCTCCATTAGATGCAAGAAATAATCCTAACCTTACCTGTATACAGGTTGACAACGTAACTTGGGCCGAAGTTCAAAATTACCTTACTGACTCTATTGCCAGCTTTAGCCTTAATTGCACGCCTTATGTATATATACCCGATGCCAATTTTAAAGCAGCCTTGGTGGGCAATACATCCGTTAACACCGATGCAGATGGAGAAATAAGTATAACAGAAGCAGCAGCATACACAAATACCCTTGCAGTGGCTGGACTAAATATTGCCGATTTAACAGGTATCGAAGCTTTTACTTCTCTGCAAATGTTAAATTGCTCCAACAATCAAATATCCAGCTTAGATGTTTCGGCCAATGCCGCGTTAAGTACATTAGATTGCAGAGCCAATCAGCTGACACAATTAAATGTAAAAAATGGAAACAACATCCATTTAACCTCCTTTACAGCCACCTCAAATCCAGGCCTAAGTTGCATCAATGTGGATGATGCAGTTTGGGCAAGTGCCAACTGGACAAGCATTGACAATGGTGTGGGATTTAGTGAGGAATGTGGCGGCCCCTTTGTTTATATTCCCGACATAAGTTTTAAATTAGCCTTGCTTCATAACAGTAACATCAACACCGTGCAAGATGAAGAAATAAGTTTTGCCGAAGCGGCAGCCTTTACAGATACGCTTGGTGTGAAAAACTTACAAATTACCGACCTTACGGGGATCGAAGCGTTCACAGCCATTACAGCTTTGAGATGTAACTCCAATCGCCTTACAAGCCTTAATGTTTCGAGCAATACTGCATTAACCTATTTGAATTGTTCAACAAACCTTCTTGATAGTATAGATGTTTCGGGCAATACGGCATTAAATTATTTGAATTGCGAATACAATGAGCTTACAAGTATTGACCTTTCGGCCAATACTGCTTTAACTTATTTAAGATGCTATTCAAATAATCTCACCATCCTAAATATTGCAACTAATACAGGTTTAACCTATTTGAGTTGCAGTCATAATCAACTTACAAATCTGGATGTTTCGGCCAATACAGCCTTAACCTATCTGGGCTGTACTTACAATCAGTTAACCAGCTTGGATGTTTTGGCCAACACGGCCTTGGTATATTTGTATTGTTACAACAATGCGATTTCCTTTTTAGATGTTTCAGCTTCCACAGCCTTAGTTACTTTAAATTGTACTCGCAATCAACTCACCAATCTTAATACCTCCACCAACACTGAATTAACAACCTTAATTTGTGATTTCAATCAATTGCCAAGTCTCGATGTTTCGGCCAGCACAAGTTTAACCAACTTAGTGTGTAGCTCAAATCAACTTAGCAATTTAGATATTTCAGCCAACACAAATTTACTGAATTTAAATTGTAGAATAAATGCTCTAACAGCACTTGATGTTTCGGCAATTACAGCTTTAAAAACCTTAGATTGTATAACGAATCAAATTGCAACTTTAGATGTGTCGCACAATTCAGCTTTGACCAATTTACAATGTCATTATAATCAACTTACAAGTTTAAATATTAAAAATGGCAACAATACCAACCTTAATCTTTACGCCGGATATAACCCCAACCTTACCTGTGTGCAGGTTGATGATGAAATATGGGCCAATGCACACTGGGCCGATAGAATAGATGCTATCGCCACCTTCAGTGAAGACTGCGGGCCTTATGTATATATTCCCGATACGAATTTTAAAACTTCATTGCTGGCGAACATAATCATTAACACGGTAGATGATGGAGAGATAAGTTTTACTGAAGCAGCTGCATATACAGATACAATTGATGTACATAGTTTAGATATTGCAGACCTCACAGGTTTAGAAGCATTCGTAAATATAATCGGATTACAATGTTCGGACAACAACTTAGATAGTTTAAATGTTTCGGCTAATCTTGCAATAAAATATTTGGCATGTAGCCAAAATCAACTTACTTATTTGAACGTTTCTACAAATGCAGCTTTAACATATTTGAATTGCACTTATAATTCGCTTACAATCTTGGATGTTTCAAATTGTGCTTTTTTGAAAATACTTGGTTGCAATTACAATAATCTTGCATCTCTATCAGTTTCTAATAATACGAATTTAGAGTATTTAACTTGTTCCTTTAATGACATTGAAGCTCTTAATGTTTCTGCCAACACAAATTTGTTGGGGATAAGTTGTTCTTTTAATCAGCTTCAAAATCTTGATGTTTCGACTAATACGAATTTGATTAATTTAGATTTGGCCAATAATCAGCTACACGAACTTAATATTTCATCAAATACAGCTTTAGAACCAATAGCGTCCTAAACGATTAAAATAGGAGAATCGGGAATAAGTATCTCAAAATACCTTTGAGTTGCATAACCACACCCAATTCTCCGATGGCAAACATAACACTTTTCGCCCAAATTGTATCCAAACTGGATAGGAACAAATTTT